>PWMU01000055.1 GCA_003558065.1 Opitutia bacterium
TCGGTGGGAGCCCCTGGCGGCGGAATTGGGGCGGGAGTCCTTCGAGGCGGCGGCACGGGACCGGGCATTGCCGGTGTCCGAACGGATTCGTGCGGTGGAGATCCTGGTGGATCGGTTCGACGGGATTTCGACCGCGCTGACGAGGGAGTTGGCGGCGGATGGAGAACCGCGGGTGCCGGCTCGAGCGATTTGGGCGCTTTCGCGCAGCGCACGGGAGGGACCGCGGGTCTGGGCGGTTTTATCGGAAATGACCTCGCACGAGGATCCCCGGATTGCGCGGGCCGCTTGGGAGGCGATCGGGGAGCGCGCGGAGTCGGAGGTGATCCCGGAGGTGTCCCCGGACTGGCTCCGGGGATTCGATCATGCCGACTTGCGGGTGCGCCAGGCGGCCATGCACGCGGCGCGGGGGGCCGGAGCGGCGAGTTTTCGGGAAGCATTGAATGGGGAGGAAATTGAAACGCCGCGGCAATGGGTGGGGTACCTTTTCGGGCATTGGCCGGAGTGGAAGGAGACTGACGGGGGACGGGAGCAGTGGCTTCGGAAGGCCGGGGACCTGTTTGCGGAGGCGGAGGATCCCGGGATTCGGTTGGATGCGGTGAGACTGATTCAGATCGGTCTGGGCGACGTCGCGCCCCCGCCGGGACTTCCGGGGTTTTTGGCGGGGGATCCCGATGGGGTTCCGCCCGAACTGCGGCGTGAGCTGGCCACTACGTTGGCGGCGGCGTTTCCGAGCCGCAACGATCCCCTCGACCGGGAGATTGCCCGGGTAATGGGAATGCTGGAGGTCGTGCCGGACGGGTATCCGGAACGCCTGGCGAGCCGGTGGACGGACGGCAGTCCCGTCGAGCGGGACATTCACTATCTTCTGGCCGCGCTGACCCTTCCCGAATCGGTCCAAAAGAGCCTTCGCAGCGAGATCGCCCGAGCGATGGTGGGGTTGCACCTGAAACTGAATGACTACGGCGAGGAACCGACCCGGAGCTGGCCGCGCCATGTGAGCACGATGCTCGGCAGGTTGCTGGCCGACGATCCCGGGCTCGCGGGTGCGATGGTGGAGCATCCCGATTTCGGACTTCCGGGACATGCGATTCTGGCGGAAGCGATGGAAGGCGACGACGCCGTTGGGGCGGCGCGGGCATTGCTTGCGGCGGCCAGGGAGAACCGGGGTTCCGAAGAAGGGGAATTGCGACGATGGGTGACCCCGACGCTGATTCAAGTCGCCCGTGTTCTCCCCCGCGAGGAAAGCCGTCCCTTTTTTCGCGAACACCTTGCCGATCCCCGGTTGCGGAGGGCTATTATTCCTTTGGTGGCCCGGGACCCTGATCCGGAGGATCGGGAAGACTTCCTCAAAGCATTGGGCTCGCCCCGGCCGGACCTGGTTGAAGCGGCGACAAACGGGTTGCGGAGTCTCGGCGAGTCCGCAGCTCCGGAGGAAATCGCAAGAGCGCTTCAAGCATTCCAACGCTGGGCGAACGACCCTGATGCGAAGGAACGGCGCGAGGCGCTTGGCGGCCTGATTGCCCACTGGGTCGGCGACGCTGTGACGGTGGACGACATCGAAACCGGATACGCCGCCTGGTTCGAGTGGTTTCGGGCGAACTCTCCGGAAACGGCCCGGAGGTATCTCCCGGAGCTCCCGGAAACGGACCTCGATTTCGAGGCAACGCTTGGGAAGGTGACATGGGAAACAGGGGATGCGGCCATCGGCGCCGGGATTTTTGCCGAGCGCGGTTGTCTTGACTGTCACAGCGGTGCGGGAAGGGCGGGGCCCTCCCTCAATAATGTGACCGGACGGTTTGATCCCGAGGAGCTGATGCGCCGGATTCACGAGCCGGATCGGTATCGGGAGCGCGACTACCGGGCGGTCATTCTTGAGACGCGCGGAGGCGACTCCTACCGGGGCCGGGTGATCTACTCTTCTGAAGCGGTGCGGGTGCTGACCACGGACGAGGGTGAGACCATTCACTTCAAGGCGGAGGAGGTTGCCGAAGTCACGCGCCTGCGCGACCTGAAAATGCCCTCGGGCCTCTTGCGGGGATTGGGTGCCGACGAGTTGGCCGCACTTTACGCTTACCTCGAAATGATGGGAGCGAAGTAATGCGATCATTGTAAGCGTCCGATAAACCCACTTACTTATTTTTCTCGCACGGATGGGCTCGAAGGGATTCAAGAAGGAGTTGAAGAAGGAGTTTGTGAAAGGGCAGGCGGCGGAGGATTGGGGAGGGGCGAGGGGAGAGGGTGCGGGATGGGAAGTTAAAAGGTAAAAGTAAAAAGTTGGAAATGAGAGGCGGTGTGGGGTTATAAAGGAGCGCACGCGTCTCGCGGCAAGCCGGGGCCGCTACAACCGGGATGCGCCGAAAGCGGCGCCGAGCGGCGCACTCCAAAGAGGCTGCGCCTCAAAAGCAGGTTTGCCCCCCTGCTCTCACGCTTGCTTGCGCGAATTTTGGCAGGCGGGAAACAAGCGAACCGGATCGGCCGGTTTTCTCAAAATCCGTTGCGTATTTCGAGAGGGTTTGCTTTGCGGGATTTTTTATGGCAGGCATGGCGCCATGGACAAAATCAGCCGCCGAAAATTCGTTTCGGGCGCTGCCGCTGCCGCCGCGGGCAGTGCCTTTTTTTCGCCCCTCAGCTTCGGAGCCGCCGAGAATCGCCAATCCTCCAACGCCATGAAAATTGAAAGAATCGAGGCTTTTCCCGTTCGCTATCCGACCGTCATGCCCTTCCGCTTTCTCGAAGGCCCCGCCGGCACCGGCCGGCCGGCGGTCCTCGTGAAGATCACCGCCGCCGACGGCTCGGTGGGGTGGGGCGAGAGCGTGCCGGTTCCGCGCTGGAGCTACGAGACTCTCGAGGCGGCGACGATCGCAATCGAGCGCTACCTGACTCCCGTCCTCCTCGGGCACGATTTATTCGATCTGAAAGGCGTCCACGATCTCATGGACCGGGAGATCGCTCCTTCCTTCACGACCGGGATGCCGATCACCAAGGCCGGCATCGACATGGCCCTGCACGACCTGATGGGGAAAATCACCGGGCGCAATCTCGCCGAGCTGTGGGGCCGCAAGACCGGCGATGATCTCGTCCTGAGCTGGACCCTCCAAACCCCGAGCCTCGACGAAATCGATCCCTTGATCGATGAGGGCCTGAAGCAGGGCTTCGAACATTTCAACGTGAAGGTCGCCCCCGACCCGCATTTTGACCTGGAGATGGTCCGAAAAGTCAAGAAACGGATCCCCGAGGGCTTTTTATGGGCCGATGCCAACGGCCAATACACGCTGGCCGACGCGCTCTGGGCGGCGCCGCGCCTGGCCGACGAAGGCGTGCCGGTGCTCGAGCAGCCGATTCCCATCAGCCAGATCTCCGGTTACCAGCGTCTCGTCCGGCAACAGGCTCTGCCGATCCTGGTCGATGAGGGCATGGTCTCGCCGGGCCAGGTTTTCGAGTTCATCAAGCTCGGCTGCTGTGACGGCGTGGCGATGAAACCATCGCGCACCGGCGGGCTGGTCTCGGCGCGCCGGCAGATCGAAATGCTCGAGAGCGCCGGGCTCCTGTTCCTCGGCAGCGGCTTGACCGATCCGGATGTCTCCCTGGCCGCCTCGCTCATCCTCTACAGCGCCTTCGACCTGGAATATCCCGCCGCCCTCAACGGTCCCCAATTTCTCGGCGAGAGCATCATTACCGAGCCTTTCCGCCCGGAAAAAGGCCGCGTCCGCGTGCCCAAGGGCCCCGGCCTCGGCGTGACGGTCGACGAGGACAAGCTGAAGGACCTGGTCGAGCGCTCCCGCTCGGAATGAGCCGAATGCTCCTCAACCGGCGCTGATTTCGCGCGTCGATGGATCGAAATGCAGGCGGCGGCCTTCGCGTGCGGATTCCACGGCCAGCACGGAGGCGACGGAGTGGGCGTAGCCGGCGTGGATGTCGGCATGGGTTTTCGTCGTTCCTGAATGGATACATTTTATCCAGTTCTCCACGTGACCTTCCGAAGGCGCCGGCTCGATCTCTTTGGCTTCCACAGGATCGTCGTCGGAGGCGCCCTCCGGGCTCAGTACCAGCCGGGCGCCGCCGGAGAAGGGGCAGCGCAGGGTTCCGCGTGTCCCGTAAAAAACGATCTGCGATCCGGGTGCGGTGTTCCCCGTGCGGCAACTGCAGTTGGCGACAAA
>PWMU01000155.1 GCA_003558065.1 Opitutia bacterium
AGGACGGCTTCGCCAATGATTCGCACCGCTTCGTCTTCGGAGTGCAAGCCTGTGTTGAGGGTCAGATGATAGAGCAACGGGTCTGCTATATTCTTGTCGAAATTCTTACGCACGTACTCGGCCCGTTCGCGGTCCTTCTTGCGCACATATTCCGTCGCCTCTTTGTAGTCCAGAGTGTTGGCCGATTGGATACGTTTGACACGCTGTTCCAGCGGACAGGTCAAGCGTATGTGGTAGGTATTCTTGAGTGGGAAAGTGATGATGTTTCCGCCGCGGCCGACCAGGACCGCGTTACCCGTTTTTGCGAGTTTCCTGATCGTTTCGTTCATTTTTTCAACCAGGGTCGAAATCGACGGGTGAAGGTCGAGGAGCTCTCCGATATAGGCTTCGACTGCGTTGGCCGAGTGCTCCTCAATGTACTTTGCCATCTTTTCAGGGAGGCGGTAATCCTGGATCACTTCGTCCACAAGGTTCCGGTCGAAAAGGCCCCACACGCTCTCCCGGTCGCGGTCGTTCTTTTCCAGGTACTTCGCGAGTTTTTGTCCTATGGAGACTCCGCCCGCACCGGTTTCCCTCGAGATCGTCACGGATGGTCCGGGTCGGTGCCCGGTTTTCTTCGGAAGGAGTTCTTCGCGGAAGCGCGCGGCGAAATAGCGTTGAAGCGAGTTGATGTTGGATGTGGAGCTCATGATGCCTGGCTGTTCGTCAACAATAGGTTAAGCGGCGGAATTGTCAATCCGACTATGCCGGTCGGCGAGGCGTTTGTGCCGCGCCGGGCTTTTTGAAGGTATTCCGCAAGCGACAGGGGCGAAAGCCATTAATCGAGGTAGGGTTCGTATTCGGGAACGAATTTCCTGAGGAGCAGCTTGAGTGTGTTGGGGTTGGAATCCTGGAGGTTTGCTTTGAGTTGATCGATCATGTTTTCGACTTCCTCAAGAAGGGCGGCGTTGCAGACGAGGCGAAGGATTTTCGGGTGAGGGGTTTTCACGATGTTCTCGCTGGTGTGACTGAGTTCTTCGAAGAGCTTTTCGCCGGGTCGCAGGCCGATAAATTCGATGTCGATATCCTCATTCGGGCGAAGGCCGCTCAGTTCGATCAACTGGCGCGCGAGGTCGACGATCTTGACGGGTTGCCCCATGTCGAGGATGAAAATCTCCCCGCCCGTGCCCTGGGCGCCGCTTTGGAGTACCAGGCCGACTGCTTCGGGGATGGTCATGAAATAGCGGGTGACTTCGGGGTGGGTGACGCGGACCGGGCCGCCGTCCTCGATCTGTTTCTTGAAGGTCGGAATGACGCTGCCCGAGGAGCCCAGAACATTGCCGAAACGAACAGCCATGAACTTGGTCTTGCCGGGGTTCGAACCGAAAAGCGCACCGAGAAAGATTTCAGCCATCCGTTTGGTCGCTCCCATAACATTGGTGGGATTGATGGCCTTGTCCGTGGAGATCTGCACGAAGCGCTCGGCGTTGTATTCCTGGGCCAGGCGGGCGGTATTGACGGTGCCCATCACGTTGTTTTTTACTGCTTCGCCGGGCTGGCTTTCCATTAAGGGGACGTGCTTGTGCGCGGCCGCGTGAAAGACCACAGCGGGACGGTAGCGGCCGAAAATGAAACGCAGCCGCTGTACGTCGGCCACGTTGGCGACCAGTGACTGGATAATTCCGCCGAACCCGTCTTCCGCCAGCTCCTGTTCGATCGGAAAGAGCTGTACTTCGGATTGGTCGATCATCAAGAGGCGTTTCGGATGATAGCGGACAATCTGCCGGCAGATTTCGCTGCCGATGCTGCCGCCGGCCCCGGTGACCAGTACATTCCTGCCCTCGATGACCTGCTTGATGTTTTCGGTTTCCAACTCCACTGAATCGCGACCGAGCAAGTCCTGGATCTCTACCGGGCGAAGCTGGGAAACCCGGACTTTGCCGGTGACCAGCTGAAACATCGAGGGAACGGTTTCAAATTTCAGTTTCGTTGCCTGAAGCAGCTTTACGATCTCGCCCATGCGCTGCGGTGTTGCGTTGGGAATCGCAAGGATCACCTCCTCATAGCGATCCCGGACTTCGGAATCTTCCAGCAATTCCGGGGCTCCCATGACCGGAATATCATAGATGCGCGAATGCCACTTCTGGGGATCGTCGTCGAAGAATGAGGTCGGGTTGAGTCCGAGCCCGGATTTGATCCGGAGTTCCCGGGCGAGATTGGCTCCGACATCGCCCGCGCCGATTATGGCTACGGGCCGCGCCGTACTTTGCTTCGAACCGCCCCCGTGGGTGTAGCGCTCACGGGCGATTCGGAAAGTCAGGCGGAGACCGGCGACTCCCATGAAGCTGAACAGGAAATCCGCCATGATGACGCTTCGAGGCGGTACGGCCTCGATCCACGGCATCCACCACATCGCCGCCATGAGGATTGAGCTCAAGCCGAGGGCGCAGAAGATTCTCCAGAGGTCCGGGGTGCTGAAGAAGCTCAGCAGCCCGGCGAATTGGCGGAAAGCAAAGAGAGCGGCGAGTTTCAGCGGGACAACCCAACCCAATGCGGCAATCAGCTCGTACTGGTAGGCCGGCGAAACCTGGAAGTCGAACCTCAGTAGATAACCGAGCCAGAGGCTGAAGACGAAGATTCCGGAATAGGCGGCGAGCAGGAAGACGAAACGCGGCCCGACGAAACGTTTCAATACTGACCAGACAGTGCTCATTTGTTAATCATAAACTCCCCGGGTTCCGAAGCGAATCCTTGTGTTCGCGTCGAAAAGACAGACCTGTAGCAGGATGTAAAGAGCGGGTAAAGACGTTTCACAGCCATTCCGGCCCTACATACGTTTCAGCGTGCGTATTCCCAGCAGGCGGAGGCCCTCTTCGAGGACCAGAAGGGTCCGGCGGCACAGGAGAATGCGCCGGGCTTTCACCCCGGCGTCGTCGACGAGGACTTTGTCCGCGTTGTAGAAGCCGCTGAAATCCCCCGCCAATTCGTAGAGATAGGTGCAAAGGAAGTGCGGCCGGAGGTCCCCGAGCGTCATTTTGAGGATCTCGGGCAACGTCAGCAGTTTTCTGGCGAGTTGCTGCTCCTGCCCGGTCTCGAAAGGAGTGGCGGAGCTCTCGTCGATCTCCGCGCTCTCGCCCATCCGTCCGAAGATGCTGTGGATTCGCGCGACGGCGTAGAGCAGGTAGGGGGCGGTGTTGCCTTCGAAGCTCAGCACCTTGTCCCAGGAAAAGACGTAGTCGCTGGTGCGGTTCTGCGCGAGGTCGGCGTAACGGACCGCGCCGATACCGATCGCCCGCGCGATGTCGTCTTTTTCCTCCGCCGGGAGCCCCGGGTTTTTCTCTTCGACGATGGACCGGGCCCGCTGTTCGGCTTCAGCCAGCAGGTCCTTCAGCTTTATGGGGTTCCCGGAGCGCGTTTTAATCGCCTTGCCGTCTTCGCCCAGAATGGTTCCAAACCAGACATGATCGAGTTCCGGCACCGGGCGGCCGGTGGAGGCGAACCATTTCCGGACGGTGAGAAAGAGTTGTTGAAAGTGATCCTGCTGCCGTCCGTCCGTGACGTAAATGATCTTCTCCGCCTTCCATTCCCGAACCCGGTAAAGGACCGTCGCGAGATCCGTGGAGGCGTAGTTGCTGGCCCCGTCGGACTTGCGGATGATGAACGGCTGCTTCTTGAACCGGGGATGCTCCGGGTGAAAGACCACCAGGGCGCCTTCGCTTTCCTGCGCGATTCCGTGCCGCCGGAGTTCGGCGTAGACTTCGCCGACTTTGTCCCGGTAGAAACTTTCGCCCAGGTGCGTATCAAAGCGGATGCCCAGCTCCTCGTAAATCGCTTCGAAAGCGCTTTCGCTGATCCGGTTGATTTCCTCCCAGAGTGTCCGGTTCTCAGGGTCCCCGCGCTGCAGTTTCACCAATTCGGCCCGGGCGCTGTCCAGAACCGAGGGGTCCTCCTTGCAGAGATTGTCGCACTTCTTGTAAACACGTTCCAGTTCTTCCAGGGGATCGCTTTTCAGTGCTTCCGCGTCGAGGTAATGCTTGTACGCGTGGATGAGTTTCCCGTATTGGGTTCCCCAGTCGCCAATGTGATTGTCACGAACGACCTGCGCTCCGGAAAACTCGAAAAGGCGGCTGATCGCTTCCCCGAGGACCATTGAGCGAATGTGGGCCACGTGCATCTGTTTCGCGGTGTTGGGGGAGCTGTAGTCGACGACGAGCTTTTTGCCCTGGTAAAGGTCGGAGGCACCGTTTTTCAGGTCGTTTTCTCCCCTGTAGGTGAGCAGCCAGTCGAGCAGCGCCGGAGGCCGGAGGGTGAAGTTGATGAATCCCGGGCCCGCAACGCTCACCTCAACGCCGGACCATGCGCCGCCGTCGAGCCGGCCGACCAGCTTGTCCGCCAGCGCGCGGGGGTTCAGGCCCTGTTTCTTGGCGAAAGGGAGGACACCGTTGGCCTGAAAGTCTCCGAAACGGGGGTCGGCCGGACGCACGTCCGGGGCAAACGTCTCGTCGAACTCCTCCATTTCCGAGGCGACGGCGGCGATTCGGGTTTCCAGGGTCTCCGCCACATTGAATCCGATTTCCATAGGAGCAATCGAAGAAACCCTGTGCCCAAGAGCAAGTTCGGATTTGCGAAAAGCGAAGAGCGCCGCCGTTTTCCGCTTGGAGAAAGGGCGGGCGGCCGGGTGAAAATGTTTAAAAAAAAGCTCGACATCTCTTCTTTAATAACTTTATCCTTAACGGTTTGCGGCATCCCGTCTCCGGCGGTGCCCTCGAATCATGTAAACGTATGAGAAAAAAAACGTTGGCAAATCGTCGTTTTGTAAAGCCGTCCTTTTCCTATCTGATCGAAAAGAAACGAGACGGGGGAGAGTTTAATCAGGATGAGATTCGGTATATCGTCGACTCCATGCTCGACGGTGAGATGCCGCAGCATCAGTTGGCCGCACTCGCGATGGCGATCTATTTCCGGGGGATGTCCGCTGCTGAAACAGCAATCCTGACCGAGGAAATGATGCTGTCGGGCGAGGTCATCGACCTTTCCAAGTTGTCGCGTCCCAAGATCGACAAGTACTCGACCGGGGGAGTCGGCGACAAGACGTCGATGGTTCTGGTCGCTCTCGCGGCGGCCAGCGGGGTGGTGATTCCGATGATGTCGGGGACCGACGAGGAATTTGTGATCGGGACCCTCGACAAGATGAGCGCGATTCCCGGATTCAAGACGGAGCTTTCGATCGACAAGTTCGTGAAGCAGCTGACCGAGATTCAGTGCGGCATCGTCGCACAGAGCCCGGCTATCTCTCCCGCCGACTCGAAGCTTTACGAGCTTCGCCAGTCGACCGGGACGGTTCCGAGCCTCCCGCTGATCGCCGCCGGGGTGCTCAGCAAGAAACTTGCGGAAGGCGCCGAAGGCCTGATCATTGATGTCAAATGGGGCACGGGCTCCTTCATTGAAGACCTGGAACAGTCCAAACAACTGGCGCGAACCATGACCAGGGTAGGGAGATCCATGAAACGGCGGTGCGTGGCGCTGGTTACGGATATGAATCAGCCGCTTGGCAATACGGTCGGAACCGCTCTTGAAGTGAAGGAAGCGATTGATCTCCTCAAGGGGGAGGGGCCGGAGGATCTCCAGGAATTGGTGCTCAAACTCGGCATGGAAATCGTGCGACTGGCCGGCGTCGCCGGTTCGACTCTGTCAGCCAAGCAGACCGTTCAGCGTCACATCAAGGACGGGTCCGCCCTGGTCCGATTTAAAGAGATGGTCACAGCTCAAGGAGGGGATGTGTCCTACATCGACAATCCGGAGAAGTTCCCGAAGGCGAAACATGTAAGAAAGCTTCCCGCCCCCAAACGCGGCTATGTTCACACCATCAACGCTGCCATGATCGCCCGCGGAGTCAGTCTCCTGGGCGCGGGCAGGGATGTTAAGACCAAGAAAATCGACTATGCCGTGGGCGTATCCGAGATCCGGAAAGTGGGTACACAGGTCAAGCAGGGTGAACCGCTGATGATGATTCATTACAACAGCGAAGCCAAACTGGAGCAGGCACTCGAATACTTCAAGGCGGCCTACCGGCTCGCTCCCAAACGCCCGAACCCTTCGCCGCTGGTCGTGGAAAGGGTGGCTTAGGGAAAGGATGAATTATGAGGTATGAAGGATGAATTAAGAATGATGAGAGGAGCCGGGACAGCCACCGGGCGTCATCCCGCTGACATTTCATAATTCATCCTTTCCCAATTACCTTCACGTTCGCCCCATGTAGGAGCCGTCGGCAGTGCTTACCTTGATGATCTCGCCTTCTTTGATGAATAGCGGGACATGGACCACGAGACCGGTTTCGGTGGTGGCCGGTTTCTGTACGTTGGTCGCTGTGTCGCCCCGGACGCCTTCGGGCGATTCGACCACTTTCAAATCGATCGAAGCCGGGAGGACCACCTCCACGGGTTTGCCTTCTATCAACAGGAAATCGTACTCCTTGTTCGGAACCAGATACTTTTTCACTTCGTCCGTCACGATCGCCTCGGAAACTTCAATGCTTTCAAAAGTAGCCGGGTCCATGAAGACATAATGACTGCCGTCTTCATAGCTGAACTCAAGCTTCTGGTTTTCGGTCATCAGCACCTCGACCGTGTCGGTGGAACCGAATTTCACGACGGAACTGGCGCGGTTGGACATGTTCCTCAAGGTGGCTTGAACCCATCCCTGCCCCCGGCCCTGTGTCCGATGCTGCATCTCCAACACCTGGTGAGGGGTGCCGTTGTAATTGATGACTTTGCCTTTCCTGAGTTCTGTTGCTTTGGCCATGGTAAAAGAGTGTATGATAATCGGTCCCGGACAGACGGTGTCAAGGCTCCCGTTCGAGGAAAAGCGATAAGGGACGGCGAATGGTTGCGACTCGAGCGACCGGCCCGCGGATGAGCGGGGCCCGGTCGTCGCCGGCATTGTCACGCCTGTTGGCGGGTTTTCCCCGCGATACCGGATGGGAGCAGCACATTCATGCCGGGACCGGCAAGAAGCCGGGAGAGCAACCCCGTGCCCCCCGCCCGCCGCCGGAGTTATAGGGCTTTACAATAAACCGTCACCGGGTTACAAGGTTCCGTTTTTATCCAAGCACTAGGTTCTTATGAAGCAACGCTCAATTCAGCGTGAAGTCACTGTAAAAGGAAAGGCCCTTCACACGGGCGACGATGTCCTGTTGACCCTGAAGCCGGCCCCTGTCGCGCACGGCGTGGTTTTCCGCAGAGTGGACATTTACAACAAACCGGAAATCCGTCCGCATATATCCCTTGTATCGGATCTGGTCCGCAGCACGACGCTCTTGTCGGGGCACACGAAAATCCACACGGTCGAACATATTCTCAGCGCGCTCCACGGGTGCGGCATCGACAACGTCGTGATCGAGATGAATGCCAGCGAGCCGCCGATCCTCGACGGCTCCGCCCGTCCGTTTGTCGAAGCGATCAGGGAAGCGGGGCCGGTGGAGCAGGAGAATGAACGGGAGTATTACGTCCTGGACGCGCCGGTTTCGGTGTCGCGCAACAATTCGTCGGTGGTGGCGCTGCCCTACGACGGATTGAAAATTTCCTGCACCTCCACCGATGACCGAGGCGTTCATACCCAGCACCTGTCGCTCGAGATCGAGCCGGAGACGTACATGGAACAGGTGGCCGCGGCCCGCACGTTTACCGTGTACGAGGAGATCGAGGAGCTCCTTCGGATGGGAAAAATCCGTGGTGGCAGCCTCGAAAACGCGGTGGTTTTGAAAGGGGACAAGATTTTGTCCAAGGAGCCGCTTCGTTTCCCCGATGAGTTTGTGCGTCACAAGATTCTCGATATTATCGGCGATATTTTCCTGCTGGGGATGCCTGTCAAGGCCCACATTATCGCCATGCGGCCCGGCCACGCCGTCAATTCCGAGCTCACTCAGGCTTTGTTTGACCGGATGGAGGAGGGGAAAAAGGCAAAGAAGGCCCCCGCGAAGAAGCCGGTGGTTGTCAGTCCCGACGCCACGTCGCTCAGTATCGGCCACATACTCGAAACCGTCCCTCACCGCTACCCCTTCGTGCTGATCGACCGGGTTATCGATTTCACCGAGGATGATAAGCTGACGGCGATCAAGAACGTCAGTTTCAATGAACCGTACTTTCAGGGGCATTTCCCGGGCGAGCCGGTGATGCCGGGAGTTCTTCAGATCGAAGCCATGGCCCAGGCCGCAGGTGTCATGATGCTTCGTAAGATCAAGAACAAGGCGAAACTGGCCTTCTTCATGAGCTGCGACAAGGTCAAGTTCCGAAAGGCCGTGACCCCCGGAGACCAGTTGGTGATCGAGGTCAAGTTGACCAAGTCGCGCGGAAAGAAAATCGGCGTAGCCGAGGCGGTCTGCAAGGTTGACGACAAGGTGGTCTCATCGGCCGAGCTCATGTTCCTGATCGAGGAACCCGGCGATTCGACTTGAGGAAGGGTGAGGGTCGGGTGTGGGCACTTGACACTCGACACCCGGCTTCGGGCGCGTTTGCTTGTTTTTCGTGAATTCCTCCGCCATACATCCCTCGGCCGTCGTCGAAGAGGGTGCCGAACTGGGAGACGGCGTGACCGTTGGAGCCTTCGCTTACGTGGGGGAACGGGTGACGTTGGGCGCGGGAACCCGCGTTCACCATCACGCGGTGGTCGAAGGGCTGACGTCAATGGGCGATGATTGCGAAATTTTTCCCTACGCGTGTGTCGGGCTCAGAACCCAGGACTTGAAGTATCGCGGGGGGCTGCCCGGACTCCGGGTCGGGGCCCGCAATGTCTTCCGCGAATTCTGCAGCATTCACGCCGCGACTGACGACGGCGAATTCACCGAAATAGGCAACGACAACCATTTTCTGGCCTATTCCCACGTGGCGCACGACTGCCGGGTCGGGAATAACGTGATTATGAGCAATAACGCGACTCTGGCCGGTCATGTGGTGGTGGACGATCATGTGGTTTTCGGAGGCCTGTCCGGGGCGCACCAGTTCTGCAGGATCGGAGTGAGAGCGATGATCGGAGGTTGCTCCAAGGTGATTCAGGATGTCCCCCCGTACCTGATTGCTGACGGCAACCCCGCTTGGATCCGGTCCTTGAACAAGGTCGGACTCGAGCGGGGAGGTTTCGCGCCCGAACAGGTCGAGCGGATCAAGCGGGCCTACCAAATTTTCTACCGGAAGGGGCTTAACCGTTCCCAGGCGCTCGATGCCCTGCGCGAGGCCGAACTCGACCGGTACCCGGAAACAGCGGTCTATTTTGACTTCGCCGAAAGGAGCGAACGCGGCTTCATGCCTGGAGTAAGGTGATCGCCGCTCACAGCACTCGACACTCGGTCCTCCCTCCTCGAAGGCCCGCAGGCGGCTAATCGCCCGATTCGGGCTTTTTCTCCCTGTAGCCGATGCGCGGGAAGGGATTGACTACGCTGGTGACAATATTGCGGGAATGGCCCCCGATGCGTTTCAGGTAACGCACGTAAAGTGCTATGGCGGCGCCGGTTCCGGATTCCAGATCCGGTGCCTGTCCCGTCACGACTTTCTCGACGACGCTTTCACAATCCGCCGAAAGCGCGCCCTTGTAGCTGGTCATGATCTCCCGTGCCTTGTCCTGGTCGCTGTTCCGAAAAGCGATGACCATTTCGCGAAACAGGTTGGCAGTACGTGCTTCCACATCGGCCACTTCCGGCTCCAGGCTTCCCCCGTGCAAGGGTTCCGGATGATACCGTGCAAGATCGTAGATGTTTTTCGCGTAGTCCCCGATGCGCTCGATGTCGATGATGATGCTCACGAGAACCAGCCCCGAGGCCAGGTCCCCGGGACCGCTCACGGCAAGATGGGTCAGCACTTTTAGCCTCACGTCGCGTTCGAAGCGGTTGATTTCCTTGTCCGTTTCACGGAGGTTGACCTGGGTCGCACCGTCGTCGGAACGTCGCAACGATTCCACGGAGGCTTCGAACATTTCAAGGTCGAGATCCAGCATCTGGTGGGACTCCCGCAGGGCCTGGGTGAACAGCGTGTCTTTGCGGAACAGATTAAACAGATTTCGCCACATAATGCTCCTTGTGAATGATGCCTGATTGCCGAATCGAAAGGTGATCGGGAATAAATGAATCCTAGCGGATGATGAACAATATCAGAGCCGGAATAATAAAATAAATCAAGGCCAGTGCGATGACAGGCACCGAGCGGTTTCGAAAGGCCAGTTCCCCCATTCGCTCGGCGACCTTCATCGGAATCTTGCGAATCGCGGGGATCGGCCAGATCAAAAGTATGCCGACAATGTTGAAAATAAGGTGCGCGAAGGCCGCGATCACCGCGGTTTGCTGTCCTGTGGCGAGGGCGGCCAGCATGGCGGTCATAGTTGTCCCCGCGTTCGAGCCCAGACAGTAGGGGTACACCTGGACCAGCCGCAGCACACCCGCACCCGCCAGAGGAATGACCAGGGCTGTCGGCACCGAGCTGGTTTGAACCGCGAAAGTCAGTACCAAGCCAAACAGCATCGCCCGCTGCCAGGTGCTGAACAGGTGGGTGTCGAAGAAGTACTCCAGTTTCTTTAAGACAAGGCTGCGCAGGAGCTTCACGATCAAGATGAGCATGCCGTAGGTCAGGACGACTGTGACCGCGAGCATCAGAAAGGCGTGTTCCTGGACCACCCACGCAATGGCCTCAATCACGGGCTCGGTAACCGCTTTGAGGGGATTGCTCAGGCGCATGCCGCCGACGCCTTCGAAAACCCCGGCGACGATCTTGGCCGTGCGCCCCAAAAATCCCGTTGCGATCTCGATTGGAAAGAGAATGGCGACGCAGGTCAGGTTGAAGAAACAGTGCACCGAGGCGGCCGAGAACGCCCTTTGCAGTTCCTGAGGCCGATGGATGTGTCCCAGTGAAACCAGTACACTTGTGATGGAGGTGCCGATGTTGGCCCCCATGATCATGAAGACGGCTCCTTCCACCGACAGCGCCCCCCCGGCAACCATCCCCACGATAATGGAAGTCGACGTGGAGGAGCTTTGCACCAGCGACGTCGCCAGAATGCCGATGAACAGGCCGGTGAACGGATTGGCGGTCGCAGTCAGGACTCGCTCGGCGAACTCCACACCGAACAGTTTGAAGGCGTGCCCCATTCCGCCCACTCCCACGATGAAAAAGTAAAGGGCCAGAATAATCCCCGCCACCTTCAACCAGAAAACGAGCCGCGGGGGCAGGGCGGAGGCTCCCGTCGCGGGATGGGGCGCGTCCAGCGGCACCCCTTTGGCTCGTGAATCCGGATCGGCCCTGGACTCTCGATCAGACATGCTGTTGGTAAGGCTCGTTTGCTCCGGGGCTGGGCGACTCTGAAGGCCGGTGGTTTGGCATCCCTACCTTTCTTTACCAAATCGGTAGGTAATCAAGCCCTTTTCACGTCGCGGGAGCCGCGTTCCCCTTTCGAGGCACGCGACTCCCTTCGATTCGTGACGGGCGCGGTTTCCAAATCAACCGAAGGTGAGCCTGACAGTTGTTGCCGCTCCTTTCCTCATGAGGGCGATTGACGGGCAGGCTTCGTTGATTGCAGTGGCCGGCCGCCCTCCTTCCCGAGCTATTTCTTAGCCGGCTCCCAGTAGTCGAGCAGGGCCGCAAAGGTCTCAAAGGCCGGTTTGGTGAAGCCGTAGGGCGCCTCGAGATGGACACTGATAGGGAAGCCGAGATCCCGCACGCCGTCGATCGTCCGTTTGTAGAGGTCGAGCAGCTGCTGTTTTTTCTCCTTCAGGCTCATTTGCGAAAGCCGGGTAACGAATTCCTGCTCCTTCTGAACCAGCGGATTGCCGGGGTCCTGGATCAGCCAGTTGATCAGCCCGAGTTTCTGCTCGAGTTTCGGCACAAAACCAAACGAGAGAAGGATCTCGGGCCGGTGCGGGTGCTTGTCGGCGAAATCCTTCAAAAAGTTTACGATGTAATCCGAGTAAAGAAGCTGGGTCATGCCGAAAGTCGCGCCGCGTTCACACTTGAAGTTGAAGCGCCCGTCCTCGGCTTCCCTGGTCGGAATGAGGATCACGCCGCGGCTCGGAACCTGTTCCTGAAAATCCGCGAGCGCATCGGTCGGGGCCACGCCCGAACCTTCTCCGTCGGCCATCGTGCGCGGCACGCCTACGAAAATGATTCCCTCCATCCCCGCGTTTCGCAGGTCGCTGAAGCGTTGGGCCAGAGCCTTCTCGTCGAGAAAAGCCGTTACTTGCGTACACAGTCCGCGTACGCCGGACAGTTCCGGGGATGCCGCCTTCCAGGTGTCGAGCGGATCCATCTTCGGTTTCATTTCCACCGGACGGTCGTCGTCTTCAACGATCATTCCGGGAATCATCAGGTTGTCGATCTTCCCCTCCATCCCGCATTCCCGGGAGAGGTTGCGCACTTTTTGTGCGTCTTCGATCGCTCGTTCTCTACCGTCTTCCACATTGGGCGGTACGAATTCCAGTGCTATTCGAGTCATAATTCGGATCTGTTTTTCTGAATAAACGGCTCTTCCGCCAGAAGGGGCGGAAGAGGCGCAATAATTGATCATTGAGGAAAATCCGGGGCGAGTAAACCGTAAAACCCCCCCCGAATCCCATACCTCCCGAGAACCCGGCGGGGCGGAAAGGAAACCGCTGGTTCCCTTTCCTGTTCCCTCAAGGCGCGGCTGCCCGAGGGGGGGAGGAAGGTGTGATCAGAGTTTTTCCACGCGCAGAAACATCCAGATGCCGGCGGCCTGGAACAGGAGGTTCGGGATCCAGACAAGGAGATCGGGACGGAGGCGCGGGCGGGTTTCGAACCAGCCGACGGAGATGACCAGGAAATAGAAGGCCATGGCCAGGCAGAGGGCGATGACGAGGTTGGAGGAGGTTTCCTTGCGCTGTATTTTGATGCCCAGCGGCACGGCAAAAAGTGCCAGCGACAGAACGGAAAACGCCATGGCAAACCGTTCCTGTATGCTCAATTGGATGCTGATCAGTTCGGAGAAATCGTCCGGGTCGGAATTATCCAGATACTCCCGGCGTTCCTGGATGATCTCGTTGAAATTCATATCACCGTAGCGCTTCGATCCCGAGCCCCTGCCGAGAATTCCCCTGAGCGGCAGACGTATGGTGGTGCGTTCGATCGAGGGGGAGGGGCGTGCGGCGCGGAGGTCTTCGGGGTCGGTCCGCCCGCGGGCTTCGGCGAATACCTGCCGGAGGACAAGCAGAATGGATTCGGTTTCCTCCTCGTACCCCAGGGTGCCTTCTTCGGCGTGAAGGAACCGGGAGACCATACGATTGTCCCCGATTTCCCAGAGCCAGAGGTCGCGGAGCTCATCATCGATTTTTTCGCCCACGTAGATGACGTAGCCGGGGAAGTCACGGACGAAACGCCTTTCGACGATGTAGTTGAGAGGATTCTCGCGGATCGAGGCGCTCAAATCGTCGCGGTACTGGCTGCGGGCATTGGGGGCGTAGTAGAAATTGACGGTGATCGAGAAGGCGACGCCGAGGATGGCCAGGAAGAAGACCGGGGCGGAAATCTGAAACAGGCTGATGCCGGCGGAGCGCATCGCCGTGATTTCGCGCTGGGCGGAGAGTCGCCCCAGGACCAGAAGCACCCCGGTCAGGATGCCGAGGGGCAGGGCGTAAGCGATGACGTAGGGAACGAGCAGCGAAAGGAGGCGCAGGAAGAGTGAAAAGCTCAACTGCCCGTCGGTCAGGAGACCGAGGACATCCCTGAGGACATTGCCGACAATGAGCACGAAGGCAAAGATCCCGACTGCCAGACAACTGGCGGCGAGCAAACTTTTGAGAATGTACCGGTGGAGGAGATTCACAGGCGGAAAGGTGTAGGGATACCAGTGTCAGGAAACCACGCCGGGTGTCGAGGTTCGAGGCGAACCGGATTCAAAACCGGAAAATTGTGCCGAAGCGTTTGCCCATCAGGGCGCCGGCCCCGACAATGGTCAGCGCGAGGAACGCCATCGCCCAGACCCCCAGGGCGGAGGCGACAAAGCGGCCTTCTCCCATCAACTGGAAGAGTTCGTAAATTGCCTTGGTGATCGGGTAGTAGGCCTGTTGCTGGGCGAGAATAAGCGAGTCGGAGACCTCCAGCATCGCGAAGGCGAAGCAGAGGAGCGCCCCGGCCATGATATTGGCGCTGATCAGAGGAAGGGTGATCTTGAAGACGGCCTTTACGGGAGGGCAGCCGAGATTCCTGGCGGCTTCCTCGTATTCCTCGCTGGTCTGCTGGAATCCGGCGGCCGCCGAACGGACCATGAAGGGGAGCCGGCGGACGGCGTAGCCGATGATCAGCAGAATGGTGGGATCCTCCAGCGGATTCAGGAACTCGAAAAACTTTCCTTCCTGGGTCATGGCGAGGTAACCGAAAGCGACGACGATGCCGGGCACGGCCAACGGGAGCATGGCCAGCGAGTCGAGAATGTGGCGGCCCGGCAGGCGCGTGCGCACCACGACGTAGGCGATGCAAACCCCGAGAATGACGTCGAGAACGGCCGAAAGGCTGGCGTACTTGAGGCTGTTGGCGATCGACGGGACGGTCAGTGAATGGCCGAGCGCGATATCGTAGTTCTCGAGGGTCCAGGTCTTCGGCAGAACCGAGTGGTACCAGTCCTGGGAAAACGAAATCAGCACCACTCCGATATGCGGAAGGACGGCGACCAGGGTGACGAGCACGAACAAGGCGCTGCAGGCCCAGCCCGCGATTGGCCGGAGTGTCCGGGTCTCGGCGGCGGTAGTGGCTTTGGCCATCATCGCGTAGTGGGCCCGCCCGAAGAATCCCTTGCCCAACCCGTAGAAGATCAGGGTGAGCGTCAGCATCACAATGACCAGGGCGTAGGGAAAGGGATTGGCGCCGATATCCCGGATTCCGGCGAAAATCTGCACGGAGGTGACCCGGGTGTAGTCGAAGATGAGCGGCACGCCGAGCTCGGTGAACGACCAGATAAAGACGATGGTGCCCCCGGCGAAAAGGCCGGGTCGAATCAAGGGGAAAGTAATCCTCCGGAACCGGCGGAAGCGGGTGCATCCGAGATTCTCGGCGGCTTCGTCCATCGCCGGGTCCACGTTGGCGAGGGAAGCGATCAGGTTGAGAAAAAAGATGGGGTAGAGGTGAAGGGCGTTCATGGCCACCACCCCCCAGAAACGCCCCCGGCCGAGCCAGTCAATCGTCTCTCCGTCGGTCAGCAGTCCGATGTGGGTGAGCACGGCGTTGACGGCCCCGTATTGGCCGAGCATCTGTTTGACGCCGATGGCACCCACGAATGGCGGAAGAATGATGGGAATCAGAATCAGAGCGGTCAGCAGGGCCTTGCCCGGGAAACTGAAACGATCCGCGAGGTAAGCCAGGGGCATGGCGATGAGGAACGAGAACAGGGTGGAAAACAACGCCATGAAAAAGGCGTTGCGCAGTCCTTCCAGGTAGACGGGATTGGCGAAGACCTCGACAATGTAGGCGAAGGTCAGCGCGCCGTCGGCGTCGAGGAGGCCTCCCTGCAGGATCTCCCAGATGGGCCACAGGAAGAAAGCGGCAAAAAAGGCGCCGGTGACGGCAAAGACGGTTAGGGAAAACGACCGTGACATGGGAGATCACCCGTAAGGCGGACCGGAGCTACCGAGCGTTCTCGTCGAGATAATCAAAAATCTCTTCCTGCAGCTTGCGTGGAAACCGGTTGAAATCGTGCGGGGTCTTTAATTGGAGCGAATCGGGGCTTCCGAGCAGTTCGTAGGCGGCGGCGGCCGCTTCGACCTGACGGCTGACTCCCTTGACGGGATTGAAACGATCGAGCTCCGGCGCCACGACGAGCACGTTCTTGGGCGCGGCGAGGGCAAGCACTTCATCGTAGTCGAAGGGAACGCGTTCCGGATGATCGAGAAAGAACCCGAGCCGGGGAATGAGGCCGTGCATGTGGGAGTAATGGCGAATCCCCTCGGTGCCGCTGTGGAACTCGCCTAGCCGGAGGGGGAACATTCCGGAGATCGCGGTCAGGCCGTGAACCCGGTCCTCGAGGGCCGCGGTCAGGAGTCCCACTTTCGCTCCCAGTGAATAGCCGAGCAGGTGGATGCGGGAGTCGTCGATCTTGTCGAGGGCGGCCACGGCTTCGATGACCGCGCGCGTATCCGTTACCATCTTGCCCATCAGGGACCACTCCGGGTAGCGGTCGTAGAACGGGCGCGCCTCGTGGATCCTGCTCCCGGCCCCGATCTGATCGAACGCGACAACGGCGAATCCGCGCCGGACCAGGGCCCCGAAATCCGGCCGCTGGTCCAGCACGAAATCGGGGAGCCGCGGGTTCCAGGGGGATTTGGCGGACCATCCCGCGGCGTGGGCGTAGGGGTGCAGCCAGACGATTACCGGCCATTTTCCCTGCCTGGGGGAGCCGTCCTCGGCGATCGGATAAAAGAGATCCGCATTGAGGCCCGGGCCGTAGGACAGCCCCGAGATCCCCATTCCTTCGCCGGCCAATCGTTCCCTCCAGCCGTCGTCGCCCCGGGGGCGGTCGAACACCAGTTCCAGGGGGTTGCGGCGGGGCGGCCGGTTTTCGCGGAGCCCGGATCGGTGAGAGAGGCGCAGCGCCGGGGGAGCCTCGCCGAGAACCCGCTGGATCCGTTCCCGGATCTCCGTCTTCCGGTCTTCCCAGGCGGCGATGCTGTCGATCGGCTCGCCGCTTTCGCTCAGAAAGAAATCTCCCGGGTCTTTTTCGGGAAAATCTTTTGGATCGAGCGTTGTCCCGGTAATTTCCCTCCAAGCTTCAAACGTGTATCCGAAAATCCATGTTTCCGACTTCGGGAACTCGCGCCGCCCGAAAACAGTATCGAAAAAATCCATGAAATTCTCGATGTCGGCGACCTCGGTGCCGTGTTCTCCGTCGCGCAGGTGCAGCCACACGTTGTCTTCGATGTCGAGGAAGCGGTAGGTGTTCCGCACGCTCCGATAAGCCTGTTCGAGGGAGAAAGCGTTCGCGCTCGATTCGGAGTATGCCGAGTAGATCATCAGCCCCCGCGGCGCGATCAGGGCCATGAGCATATTCTGGTCGACGGGAAGTTTGTGCTCGCGGCCGGTAAAGAAGCGCAGGCGCGGGTGAAACCAGTGCGGCCGGGCACCGGTCAGGAGTTGAATGCTTTCAACCATGAAGGGGTCCGAGGTGAAGCGCCAGGGATGCGCTTCACCGGTCAGGCCGCTCGACGCGACAACGGCTCCGATTCGTTCGTCGAAGGCCGCCGCCAGAAGCGCCTGTTTGCCATTGCGGGAATGGCCCGCCAGGCCGATCTGGTCGTTGATGACCTCCGGCAGGGTTTGAAGGTAGTCGACCGCTCTCGAGGCCGACCACGCCCAGCGGCCCAGGGTTGAAAAGTCATGGTCGGGGTAGACGTCGACGTAGCCGTCCGAGTCGTCGGGCAGCCCGTAATGCGGATCGGTGGCCCGGTAGTGACAGGCGATGTAGCCCCGGTTGATCGCCGGTCTGACCCAGAAGGAGCGGTCGGGGGCATGGTTGGTGAGGAATACGGGGAAGGGACCCTCGCCGTCGGGAATCATCAATTGAAGGTGGAGCTTCGCGCGGTGATCCGGACCGAATTCGATGACGACGTCGCGAAGGGTGAGATCGCCCTCGCGCCGTTCGCTGCTCGACGCGACGCGAAGGTTATCCGGTGCGGGCGGCATGGTTCCGAAGACCCAGTGCTCGATCTGGCCGCGGATCCAGTCGCGCCGGCGTTCCCATTGTTCGCGGGTCTCAACCGGCACGTGTTCGCCGTTCTCGCTCAGCATCAAAGGGTCGGGCAATTCCGCCTCCGAGGGAAGGGCGTCGAAATCGGGGGGCAGTTCCCCGGTTCGTTTCACCCAGTCCTCCCAGGTGTCATCGTGGAGATTCATGCGCTCGTTGGGCGGCGAGCGACTGGGTATGAGGTTCTCAAGGAGAAACTCGAGATCGGCCCGGCGGCTTTCGTCCCGGTCTTCGGCCGGCAGGTGGGAACTTGTGTGGATCATGACGAAAAAGAGCGGCAGGGAAACAATAATTCGGGTCATCAGGCTGGAAAATGAAAGGCTTCCCGGCCCGACACAAACCATTAATTCCCCTGTCCGGCGGCCTCTTTTTCGATCCTTTCGATGTACTCGCTGACGTTGCAGGTGAGCATGCGGCTGCCGTCGGGACGGACCTCGAGGACCTTGTTGACCACCGGATCGAGGAAGTCCCGGTCATGACTCACCAGGATGACGGTGCCCGAGAAGAGCTTGATGGCGTCCTGCAGGACCGATTTGCTGCGGATGTCCAAGTGGTTGGTCGGCTCGTCGAGAACCACGCAGTTGGCCGGGCGCATGAGCATTTTCGCGAGGGCGACGCGGTTGCGTTCGCCGCCCGAGAGGACGCTGACCGGTTTCTTCTGTTCGGCGCCGCTGAAGAGAAGGGCGCCGAGGGCGCCGCGCGGGTTCGCGTCCGGGTTGTCCGTCGCGGCATCCTCCACCTCTTCGAGTACGGTTTTCTCTGGATCGAGCTCCTCCGCCTGCTGCTGGGCGAAGTAGCCCAGCACGGTGTTGACGCCGACCGCCCGTTCACCGGCGTCGACCGGCTCCACGCCGGCGAGAATCCGGGCGAGCGTGGATTTTCCGGCGCCGTTGACCCCGACGACCGCGATACGGTCGCCTTTGTCGATACGCAGGCTCAGACCGCGAAAGACCTGAATGTCGCCGTAGGCCTTGTGGATATCGTCCAGTTCGACGACCTTCTGGCTGGCCGGCGGGGGTTCGGGAAAACGGAAGAAAATCTTCTTTTCCTCCCGTTCCGGCTCAATGATTTCGGTCTTGTCGAGCTGCTTGATCCTGCTCTGGACCATGCTGGCCTTTTTCTGGTTGGAGCGGAAACGGTTGATGAATTCCTTTTGGCGGGCGATCTCCTTTTTCTGTTCGGTGGCCTTCTTCCGCTGGGCGGCGATGCGGGCGGCGCTTTCCTTCTCGTACAGGTCGTAGTTCCCGGAATAAGTGTTCAGGACCCCGAGTTTGAGCTCGAAGGTCTTATTGGTGACGGTGTTAAGAAATGCTTTATCGTGGGAAATCACCATCAGGGCGCCGCGGTAATTACGCAGGTAGTTCTCCAGCCAATGTTGGGAGAGAATATCGAGGTGGTTGGTCGGCTCGTCGAGGAGCAACAGGGAGGGCGTTTGCAGCAACAGTTTGGCCAGGGCGATGCGCATTTGCCATCCGCCGGAGAACTCGCCGGTATCCCGCTGAAGGTCTTCGGCGGAAAACCCGAGTCCCTGCAGAATCCGCTCGATGCGCGACTTCATCTTCTCGGGCTCATGGTCTTCGAGCTGCTGCTCCCATTCGCCGATACTGTCGATGATCTCGTAATAGGCCTCTTCGGTGGGATCGAGCTCGTACATTTTCTCCGTTGCCGCGTCGATCTTGCGTTGGAGAGTGAGGGCGTCGGCAAAAGCGGATTCGGCTTCCGCGTAAAGGGTGCGTCCCTCGGCCGATATGCCGTCCTGCGGCAGATAGCCCAGCGTCACGTAATCCGGCCTTTCAACTTCGCCGGTATGGGGTTCGGTTTCGCCCAGCAGGAGCTTGAAGAAAGTGGACTTTCCGGAGCCGTTGACTCCGACCAGGCCGATGCGATCGTGCTGGCCGATTGTTGTCGAGATCTCGTTGAAGAGCGTTCGTTCTCCGTAGCGGAGGGAGATTTTGTTAAGATTGATCATGACAGCTAAAAGCGGAAGGGCCGCCCTCCGAGAGTTCGAAGGGCGTACGGAGAGCCGGTGAACGCGGTGTGCCGGCGGCGGCGGTCAAACGATCGGCCGCGCCCGAGCCGAATCCCGGCCGGCCCGCTTCTGGAATCGACTGAGTTGATTCCGGCTTGGACTCATTGCTTCTCGTACTCTCCGCTGGAAATTCGTTTCAGCACCGTGAACCCCGCCTCCTTGGCTTCGCTCACGGACGGTTTACGGCTGTGTTTGGGGGTGTTGACCGATCCGGGGAGTTGGGCGAAGACGCGTTGGCCGCAGGTTTCACATTCGCTGAGCCGGGCCTCGCCGGCTTTTTCCCAGCGCTCGAACCCCTCGCCGCACATGCGGCAGGGAGTTTTCTCCGGACGGTAGAAATAGAGCGGCATGGAAAATGCGGCGACGTTATTGAACAGGCTGTTGCCGGCGCGGCATCGCCCGGTTCTGGATCTCGCGGATCGTGGTTTGTCCGGTGATATTGGCGGAAATGCTTTTGGTCTGTTCGAGGTTGCGGACGTAGTCTTCGTCGCTCTCGTCGATTTCAGGTACCTGCCGCTCCAGAACGTGAACGAAATGAGCCCGGTTGTTGTCCTGGATCATCCGGGACACGTCGCCGGAGCGAAGCTCCTGCAGCTGCCTGAGCACGGTCTGACTGATGCCTTCGGGAGGTGTCTGCAACGTAAACGGTTCGAACTCGGCGAGTTCCAGGTCCATCTCGGCGGCCGCCCGGCTGAAGGCCTCACCTTCGTTCACCTTTTCCAGCAGAGCCTGATGGATTTCGTTTCCCCGCTCGGCGCGGAGGCGCCGTCTTTCCTCCTCGCGGAAATCGACCGCAACCTGATCGCGAACGTCTTCAAAGGGGGGAATAAAGGACGGACTCACTTCTTCCAGGAGTACGACGATGAAGTTCTCGCCGAGGGAGACGGGGTCCGAGTAATAGCGTTCCTCGTCGAGCGGACGAATCCCGTCGATGATCCCCGGCCGCTCACCTTCCGGGTAGGGAAGGAGCGTTTCTTTCGGGAGCGCCAATTCGTCGATTCGGGCCGCCAGCTCGTCGGAGCCCTTGGCGATCTGGCCTTCGAAGAGGGAAAAAGTGAAATCGGAGGCGGCCTCTTCCGCAAGGCGTCTGGCGGCCCGCCGCTTCAGAGTGGTTTCAACCTGATCCGCCACATCCTCAAATTCGACTTCCCGCGGTTCCTCGTCGTCGTTTTCCTCTTCGGCTTCCGTGTCCGGCTCCGGCAGAGAGAAATCCCCCCGGTTTCGCTGGAAGTAGTCGCGCATTTCGGATTCAGACGGGGTTTCCGCTTCCTCCGTGTAGCGATCGGTCTCAAATACAACATAGGAAACCGTTTTGTGAGGGGGCACTTCGTAGCGGAAATCGTTTTCCTCGTAGAAGCTCTCCAAAGCTTCCTCATCAGCCTCCACCTCGACACCGAAATCGTCCAGGGCGAGGGAGGCGACCTCGATCGTCCACTCGGTTTTCTGCCGCGCGACCTGGCGGCGTACCTCGTGAGGAATGGCGTATCCCGGACCGCTGATCAGGTGGTTGACCTGTTCAATGATGTAGTCTTCCTCGAATACGCGCGCAACGTCGTCTCGGCTCATTCGGGGGTGCGCGTCGATGGTGTCGAGGTACTCCGCGTAGCGGCGGTTGTCGAACCGTCCATCCGGCCCGCGGAATCCATCGAGGGAACTGACATACTGCTGAAGCTGCCGGGCCGTGGGCGCGGGAATACCCAGATCCCTGGCGGTTTGAAGGTAGGCCAGACGTTCCAGGGCGTGTTGCTCCCAGTATTCGCCCGGATCCTGGCCGTACTGGGTGTAGAAACTGATGGTTGCGAGACGGTGCAACTCCTGCAGATCGCTCTGGCTCCGGAGATTATAACCGAAATACTCCTGAGCTTCCCCTCGCGGAGCGGCCCTGCCCAGGCCGGGGGCGTCGCCCACGGTGAAGACGAAAGCGACAATGACGACGATGAGGACGACAAAAAACAGAATTTTATAGCCGGTCTGAAAACGGGTCTGGATCCAGGTGATCATGGGTGGTGAGGCGGTGCCGAGTGGTTGATGAAAGGAAACAAAATGTAAGCGCGGCAGCGGGGGTGTCAATGGTTCTTCGCAGCAGGCGCGGGTTTCTCCGTCGCCTCTTCCTCATCGAGGAGGGCGGAAACGCTCTTGGCTCCATACGCCGTCGATTCAGCCTCCCGGAGTTCGTCGCGATAACGTTTTACGAGGGGGTCGAGGTCGTCGAGCAGGAGGACGGCCTCGGTGTTGCCGTAGTCTTCGAAGTCCCTGCGGAACTGGCTCAGAGTGAACTTTTCCAGCGGTCGTGCCGGCTGGTAGCGCAGTATCGGGGAGGACTGGCTCTTGTTGTCGGGTATTCCGGCCAGGTAGCCGAGATCGGTGAGCCGGGACAGGCATTCGTTGATGACGTGGCTGGGCGCGCGGACCAGGGAAGTCAGTTCGTCGCTGGAGTAGGCCGGTTGGCACTCGCGAAAGCGGCGGCAGATCAGCAGCAGGACGATGAGGCTGAGCAGTTCGCGAGTGCTGTGACTGATCCGCTTCCAGATCTCCTGGTTGCTTAAAAAATTGGCGTTCTGAACCGCGTAGGTGATCTGAGCCCCGAAAAGGAGGATCAGCCAGAAGACGAATAAGCCGAGCATGAAAACCGGCAGGATGCCGACCGAGCCGTAGATGTTGTAGGTGGCGACCACCCGCTGGACGTAAAGAAAGGTCAAGGCATTGTTCAGCGCCAGGAGGAGGGCGGCGATCAGGGCTCCGCTGGCGGCGGCGTACCAGGTGACATGGGTGTTCGGCATAAACCGGTAGAAGCAGGTCAGCAGGAACAGGAGGAGAAGAAGCGAGAGCAGGGGGGTCAGCCATTGCAGCAGGGCGAGGAGGTGTTCGCCGAGCGGCAGGTGTTGAAACAGGTTGGTGAACGAAAGCGATAGTAGACTCAAGGCGGCGAAGGCGAGGACGGCGCCCAGGGAGATGACCGTCCAGTAAAATACGATGCGGTGAAACATGCTTCTGCCGCGTTTGACACCCCAGACTGCGTTGAAGGAATTTTCAACCGACGACAGGAGCTGGATCGCCACGAGGATGATCAGGAGCATCCCGGCCAGTCCGACCGTGCCCGACTGGGTGCGCGCGATGAATCCATCAATGATCTGCGCCAGTTCCGGATTGATCTCCAGGCCGGGATCCTCCCCGTCAACGTCCTCGTCCGCCTCCTCATTGCCGTCCGTTCGGTTGTTCTCTTCCGGTTCGGAAAGCTCTTCCGGTTCGCCGGACTCGGGAATGCTGAGCTGCGGCGCGACAAACGTGATTGCTCGATTGACCGCGTTCAAGGCGATATCGGAATCGGTTCGGTCGATGATAAACCCGGAAATCGTAAAGGCGACCGCGATCAGGGGGCCGATACCAAGCAGAGAGCTGAAACAAAGGGCCGCCGCCCGGTTGCCGATGTTGGTTTCTCTGATGCCGGAGGCAGCGATGGAAATAACACGCAGGAAGCGAAGTCCCCAGGCCCGGGGGGTGCGATCAGGGAGGTTGGACAGTTTCCAGATGTCCGTCTTGAACAGGCGTTCCAGATGGCGCCGCCTTTCGCGGACGCGTTGTGTAAGCGATTTTTTCTTCCCTTTGGGCTGCATGCTAACCGTTCAATTATTATAACGACAACCCCCCGGAACGGCGGTCGTTTCGCCCTCCGGTCGGTGATCTTCGAGGGACGCGTCAGGATTCGGAGAATACTTTACCGGCCCGTACGAATGTCGCAACCCGTTTCACGCATCACGCATAAGAAAGGGCCGAGCGACAGTCCCGGTACAGGAGAGGTCGGCCTTGTGGGGCTGGCCGTGGGTTTGAGAAAGCCCGTGATTCGCTTGAGGCTCAGGTCAGCAGAATAAGGTAGGCGTAGGTGCCCATTCCCAAAAGTCCGATGACCGTTGCGATCGCGACAGGGGCGATGGTCGCGCTGATCGTGCAAAAATAGAGCGCGATCGAGCCCAGGACCACTGAAGCGAGAAGGAGCGGCTCGTCGTAGGAAAGGTACAGTACCGTGAAAAAGCCGACCCCCAATGCCGCACGGAACCGGATGAACGGATAAACCGCAGTGGTTCGCAGAAACAGGATGAACGCCAGGCCGAGATCGACCGCGCCGATCAGGACGAGGGGATTACGCATCATCGCGGCAAAATCAAACCCGAAAAGGAGCCCCATATCCGGAACAAAAAGGGCGATACCGCTCAGCAGGAAAATAACCGCCGCCACGTGCATGCCGACGTACGCAAGGTATTCCTGCAGTTCATCGATCCGCATCTTGTGCTTGGTGCCCTTGGTCCGGCCTTCGGCCGCGGCAAGCATTTCGTCCACCGTCACGGGAGCGTCGTCCTCACTCTCAACATTCAGACGGGCGATCACTTCTTTCGGCTTCAGATTGAGCTTCCGTTGCTCGGGGAAGAGGGAAGCCCTGAGTTCGGGCATATGGGCCAGTTCCTCCCAGGTTTCCCGGTCGACGTCATAGATGATCGTCTCGTCGTCGATTTGGCCGGCTTCGGCAAGGGAGGCGAGCTGTTCGACCGTGAACGGGCCGCGCGACTCGTCCACGTCTTTTTGCCTGATGTAGTATTCCTGCAGCATCTGGTTTTGTTAAATGAGTAAATAGAACGGCGTTTTCAAGCTAAATGAGGTCGAAAAAGCCACTGTTACGGTGATTTTACGATTGAAGGGGTTGCTCGGCGACTCAAAAAAACCTGTTCTTCGTGCGGTGCCATGGGCGGGTGAATCCCGTTTTTTGAGGGGCCTGCCGGGAAGTGCTAGCGATTGAGCGAGGGCTTCAGATCCTTCCGGCCTCCGATCCACCCCAGCTTCGTGCGAACGACTGAGAAATGCGAGTAATTCCTGTTCTGGACCAATGGCAGCTTCGCCTCCGATATGAAAATCTCCAGCTTTTCCGACGCCGCCAGAACAAACGTGTGGTGGCCGTCGAGGGTGACGCTGAGCCGGCTCGAGGCAAGCGGGTTATGTACGGTGATCCGGGATTGCTCATGAAGAATCACGGTACGGTTGCTCAGGGTGTGGGGGCAGATCGGCGTCATGGCGATGACCCTGGCGTGGGGTTCGATAATGGGCCCCCCGGCCGATAGGTTGTAGGCGGTGGAACCCGTTGGGGTGGAGAAGATCAGGCCGTCACAAAGGAATTCGGTGACCAGTTCCTCGTCAGCTTGCACCTCCAATGCCGTGAGGCGTCCGCTTTTCTCCTCCTTGATGACGATGTCGTTAAGGGCGATCCCGCTGTCCGCTCCCGACTCCCCGCGACATTGGAGCATCGAACGATGTGCCAGGGTGTAATGGCCCTCAAGGACCGCCGTGAGCTCCTCCACTGCCTTTTCGGCAGCGACGGTGGTGAGAAACCCGAGACTGCCCCTATTAACGCCGATAAGCGGCACTCCGGAGCGCGCCGACTCTTCTACCAAGCTCAGGAGGGTGCCGTCTCCGCCGATGATGCAGCAGGCATCCTGACCGTCGAGGTACCCCTTGGGAACGGGAAAACGGGCTGTTGTTTTCACTTCGGCTCCCCGGTCTCGCGCGATCTTTGTCAGGCGCTCGCCGAGATCGGGGGCTCCGTCCTTGCTTCGATTGACCAGGAACGCGATTTTTTTTAGCGGCGGCATCGGCGAAAGCGGGCCTACTTCTTCGACATCTGGTCGATGCTGTAGCGTCCGGGCCCGATGAAAATCAGGCTGAGGAAGACGATCCCCATCTTGAAGGCGTGGGAGGTCGTGCTCCAATCGTCCTCCCAAAGGAGCAAGTGGGCTCCCGTTGCGAAAATCATCGTGATTGTGAGCAGGAGCAGGGCGGGCCGCGTCAGAAAGCCCACCAGCAGGAGCAGGGCGCCTACGGATTCGGCGAAGGCCGCCATGAATCCCCAGAAGACGGGCAGGAAAGTGATTCCGACCACTTCCATCGAGCCACCGAGTGCCTCCCAACGTTCCGGGCCGTCCAGCAGTTTTGGGCCCCCGTGCACGACGATGTAGGTCAGGCCGATCCCGATACGCAGAATCAACAGACCGAAATCACGGAATTTATCGAGCGAATTAAAGGCGAAATTCATGGTTTTCCTTGGATTGGGTTCGAGTGTCGATCTATCTGATTTCAGAGATGTTAGAGCATTTTTGCTCGGGGATGCCAAGTCTAAATTCCCGGCCGTTCCGGTTGCGGTGGCTGGATCGGCCCCGGCGATAGCGAATCATTGAAGCGGGCCTACTCCGCCGCGTGCAGGTACTTGGTTTTAGCCAGGCGCCAGGCGGTCACGAAAAACGCGGTCAGTGGAATGGCGAGGATCATGCCGAGTATGCCTCCCAGCGCGATCCCCCAGAACAGGATGGCGACGATGATGGCGACCGGGTGAAGGCCGGTGCGGTCGCCCATGATCTTGGGGGTCAACAGGGCGCTTTCCAGAGTCTGCACGACGGCGAAAACCCCGGCAACCATCAGTGTGAGCTCCCATCCGCCTCCGGGTTGAAACAGAGCGGTGGGCAGGGTGACCGCCAGGCCCAGAATGACGCCCAGATAGGGGACGATATTGAGCAGGCCCAGGCAGAGCCCGAGGACGATGCTGAATTTGAGACCGACCGCGGTGAAACCGGCCGCCAGGAGAACGCCGACGATCAGGGCGATCACCAGTTGGCCCCGGAAGAAGGAAACGACGATGTTGACGAACTCGCGGGCGAGAAAAACCACGTCATCCCGGGTGTCTTTTTTCAGGAAAGGAAGGAATTCGCCCAGGTTCTCCGTGGGTTCCCGATCGGATTTGAGAAAGAAGAAGAGGAAAACGGGGATGAGCGCCAGGCCCGCCGCCATGCCGAAGACGGCGAGGACGGTTTCGCCGGCGCGGGCCAGTGTCGGGACCGCGGCGGTTGCGGCCCGGCGGATCTCCTCCGAAAAGGCTTCGGTGAGTTCTTTCAGGTGTTCGCCTTCGATCGGATCGTCCAGAACCTCCGCCCATTGCGGAAAGGTTTCCCGGAAGCTTTGCAGGGCGCGGCCGAAGAGTTCGGGTGCGATCTCGACAAAATCGCCGATCTGGCGGAACAGCAACGGCAGGAGGGAGGCGAGCAGGGCCGCCGTAACGACCAGGAGGATCCCGAAGAGCGTGAGCACGGCCGCCATCGGACTCATTCGCAGGCGGTCTTCCAGGGTGCGTACCACCGGCCGCAGCATCAGGGCCAGGACTCCCGCCATGGCCAGTGGCAGCAGGAGACCGGAGAATTCGGAGAGGAGCTTTCCCAGGATGAAGACGACAAAGACGAGCAGGGCTCCGATAGCCGTGAGGCAGGCAAAAGAGAGAGTGAAACCGACCAGTTTTTTCTGTCCGGGGGTCAGGATCTGAGGGGTGGGGTCATCCATGGAATGGCGTCGCCGTTCAGCAGCTGCAGGCCGCCCCGGCTAATCCTCATCATCGCCGATCCCCAGCTCGATACGCACGTCCGGGCGTTCCTCCAGTTCGGACTTGAACTCGTCCACGCTGAAATCCGCGACGATGAAATCTCCGTATTCAAAGGTCGGGGTCAGTGTCTGATCGCTGATGTCGATCATCCGCTTCATGTTCGACGTGCTCGCTCCGACGTCGCGAATTTCCGCCTCGATGCCGTGTTGATCGAGGAAAGCCTTTGCCTGCCGGCACCAGGAACAACCCCGTTTGATGTAAAGGATCGGTTTCTTTTGCATGACGCTCACCGTTTTCCTAGGCGCGGGGAGCCGGAAATGCAAGGAGAATAGGAACTGTCCCTTACCGGTTGCCGGGGTTGGGCTTCCCGGTGCTGATCCGGCGGCGGCCCCAGTCGTACCGGAAAAGCCCTCGCTGCCGGATCATCGAGGCCGCTTCTTCCGGGACCATGGTCTCCCATTGGGGATCGCCGGACTCGATGAGCTTCAGCACCTGCCGCGAAAAGATCCTCATCATTTCCGGGTCGTAACCCTCCACGGGCACGATGTAACCGTTCTCAAGGAGATGGCGGTAGAGGTGCCGAAGGTTTTCGGCGACCCTGAGGTTCTCCGTGGTAATGACCTTGTCACCGTCCGGCGCGTCGGCGTCGGCTTCCCCGGAAGCGATTCCCGGGGTCAGCTCCTCGCCGCCGGAGTTGACGAGCCATTCCCGGCGCATGGGGTAAATGTAGAGTTTGACCGTGTTTTTGAAAAGCCGTCCAAAGGATTCCAGAATGCCGCCGTCCAGGTTTTCGTAATACCTTTCGTTGAAGATCTCTATCAGATTGTTGATTCCCATAACCGCACCGATCATCGAGCGCGTGTAGCGGCGGAAGTACGACGCCAGGCGGAAATACTCGGAATAATTCGATATCAACACCGGGTAGCCGAGGAAGCTCAGGATGTCGACCCGGGCCAGAAAATCGTCATGGTTGAGCTCTCCCGTCACCAACAGGTTGTTCATGGAGATTTCCATGACAACCAGGATGTCCTCACCCTGGACGGCGGGATCCCGGGTGAACTGTGCGATCCCGCAGCGGAGCATGTCCACGTTGACCCTGGTTACGGGCCGGAAGTGGCCTCGCTGGACGAAAACGGCTTTTTTATAAAAAATCTCCGAGGGTTGGAGAACTTCTCCGTCCCGGCCGAACATCACCGCGTTGGTGAGCCCGTGCTGGACGAGTTGCAGGCTCATGAGCCGGTTGTCGACGCTGTTGAAATGAGGCCCCGAGAACTTGATCATGTCGATCTCGAACCGGTCCCGGTGCACATTGTCGGAGAGCGATTGGATCAGCGTGGAGGGATTGTCCCGGTAAAAGAAAGCGCCGTAGATCAGGTTGACACCGATGATGCCGAGCGCCTGTTGCTGGGAAACGTTCTCCTTGTCGAGGAGGTGAACGTGAATGAGAATATCGTCCGGCTCCGCGCCCGGTTCGAGCTGAAAGCGGATTCCCATCCAGCCGTAGCCGTCGGCGTCGTTGCGGTAACTCTTGGCGACGACCGTATCGGCAAAGGCGAAAAATGTCGAGCGCCTGCCGCGCGAGTCCGCCAGTCGTTCCAGAAGCAGGCGGTATTCGTAATCGATCATGGTGATCAATCGCTCCCGGGAAACATAGCGCTGGGCCTTTCCGTAAATCTCGTCGCTGAACTTCATGTCGTAAGCCGACATCGACTTGGCAATGGTGCCCGCTGCGGCGCCTGCCTGAAAGAAATGGCGGGCCACCTCCTGTCCCGCACCGATTTCGGCGAAGGTGCCGTACTTGGTGTCATCCAGATTGATGCTCAGGGCCTTGCGGTTGGTGGTGAGGAGTTCGCGTTCTTTCATCGCGGATGAGTAAAAACCGGCCGGCCCGGATTGTCCCGGAAAATCGGCGCGCCCGCGGTTCAACGTGGACAAACCCGCGGGAACTGACAGAGTTTTTGTCTGCACCCTGCCATTTTCTTACGAGTTATGAAACAATTTCTGAAATACACACTGGCCAGTTTCTTCGCCTTGTTCCTCTTCTTCGGCGGCATTTTTTTCCTGGTGATCGGCATTCTGAGCGTATTCGAGAAGGAGCCCCGCGTGGTCGAGGAGAATTCGATGCTGGTCTTCGACATGTCGATTAACATCACTGACGCGCCGCCTTCAATGGACTTTTCGGACTTCCTGGAGGAGGCCATGGGGACCGGAAAGGTGCGCACCCATTCGTTGCGGCAGGTGGTCGAAGCCATCGCGACAGCCGCCGAGGACGACCGGATCACGTCGCTGTTTCTGCACGGCGAGTTCGTTCCTTTCGGTTACGGCGCCGGTTACGCGGCGTTGCTTGAGGTGCGGGAAGCGCTGGAGCTTTTCCGGGAATCCGGCAAGCCGGTCATAGCCTACCTGAAGAGCCCGCGCATTCGCGACTACTTCCTGGCCTCGGTTGCCGATACCGTCGTGGTGGATCCCTACGGGGTGGTGGCTCTCAATGGTATGGCGTCCCAACAGATTTTTCTGAAAGAGGCCCTGGACAAGCTCGGTGTCGGCGTGCAGATCCTGCAGGCCGGGGATTATAAGTCCGCGGTCGAGCCCTTCAGCCGCGGCGATATGAGCGAGGAGAACCGCGAGCAGACCCGCGAGCTCCTCGAGGGCCTTTGGACAAGCCTTCTCGAGCCGATCGGCGGCAGCCGGGGGATGGAGGTGGAAACGCTGCGGGAGTTGTCCAACACCCGGGGCTATTTCACGGCCGATGAGGCGCGGCAGGCCGGGCTGGCGGATCGGGTCGGTTATTTTGACGAAGTTCAATCACTCCTGGCGGAACGTCATGGTCTGGCGGAGTTCAGGGATGTCGCCCAGACGGACCTGGCGTCGTATCTGGGTTCCATTGAGCAGCCTTCGAAAAAGGCGTTGCGCGATCAGCAGCGCCTCGGAGTGGTCTATATTGAAGGGAATATCGTGGACGGGGAAGGGGGCGGCGGCGAGGTCGGCGGCGACCGGTATGCCCGGCAGTTCCGGCAGTTCCGGCGCGACGGCGATGTCGGCGCGGTTGTCGTGCGGATCAACAGCCCGGGCGGCAGTGCGGCGGCCTCCGAGGTGATTTTGCGAGAGATAGCGCTGACCCGGGAGGCCAAGCCGGTGGTGGTGTCGTTCGGGACCATCGCCGCCTCGGGTGGCTACTGGGTGGCGACCGACGCCGACCGTGTGTTTGCCCAGCCCAACACCATAACCGGCTCCATCGGGGTGTGGGGGATTCTGCCCAACATCGAGAAGCTTTCGGAGAATCTGGGGATCGGATGGGAAACCGTGAAGACCGGGCCCTACGCCGACCTCTTCACTTTGACCCGTCCCAAGAGCGAGCAGGAGATGGAGTTGGTGCAGGGGTTTGTGGACCAGGTTTATGATGATTTTCTCAGCCGGGTCGCCGAGGGGCGCGATCTCGATATCGAAGCCGTGCGCGAGTTGGCCGGGGGACGGATCTGGTCGGGGGCCCGGGCGCTGGAGCTCGGGCTGGTGGACGAACTTGGCGGCTTGACACGGGCGATCGCCGAAGCGGCGGAACGGGCCGGGATGGGAGATCAATGGCGGCTTGAGGAGTACCCGGCCGTCCGGGGACTTTCGGAGATGCTGGCCGAGTTCATGGACGAACCGGGGCCGATTCTCGGACGAAAACTGCAGGGCACGCCGCTCTGGCAGGAGTTGAAGATGCTGGAATCCCTCAATGATTCCCTGGGTACCTACGCCCGTATGCCGTACAATCTGTATCTGGATTAGGACCGGGACCGGCACGCCGCTTGACATCGTTGCGGGATGATTGATTTATAGAGGCTTGAATCGCTTAAAACTCAATGAATACACCGGAAGTACGTTCACAGATCGAGGAAATCGCCAAGAGGGCCGGGTACCTGTGGAGGTATCTTTGACGTCGAGAACCGTCAAAATCAGGTAGAAGCCCTCGAGGCGGAAATGGGGCGCCCGGGCTTCTGGGATGCTCCGGAGAAAGCCCGCAAAACCATCGGGGAGGCGAACCGGTTGAAGCGCTCTTATGAGCCGCTGATCGACTACCGGAAAAAGCTCGAGGACGCGGAGACGTTGCTCGAATTGCTCGACGAGCCGGGCGAGGAGGACAAGGAGGCTTACGAGTCGGAACTGGAGAAGGTGGTTGGCGAGTTGATCCGTGAGATCGAGAATCTGGAAATCACCAGCTTCCTGAGCGGCCCTCACGACGCGAGCAACGCGATCATGAGCATCCATTCGGGCGCGGGCGGCACCGAGTCGTGCGACTGGGCGGAGATGCTTTTCCGCATGTACAGCCGCTGGGCGGAGCGCGTGGGGTATACCGTCGAAGTCCAGGATCTGCAGGAAGGGGAGGAGGCCGGAATCAGCCGGGTGACTTTCCGCATTGTCGGTGAGAACGCCTACGGCTACGCGAAGGCCGAGCGGGGTGTCCACCGCCTCGTGCGTATCAGCCCGTTCGATTCGAATCAGCGCCGACACACTTCCTTCTGCGCGGTGGACGTGATCGCGGAAATCGACGACGACATCGAGGTGGACATCAATGACGACGACCTTCGCGTCGACACCTACAGGTCGAGCGGCAAAGGCGGACAGCACGTCAACAAAACGGACTCGGCCGTGAGGCTGACCCATCTGCCGACGGGTATCGTGGTGGCCTGCCAGAACGAGCGTTCTCAGATGAAGAACAAAGCCACCGCCATGAAGATTCTGAAATCCCGGGTATACGAGAAGATGCAGGATGAAAAACGGGCGGAGATGGAGAAGTTCTACGGGGACAAGGGGGAGATGGGCTGGGGCAACCAGATCCGCAGCTACGTGTTTCAGCCCTACCAGATGGTCAAGGATCTGCGCACGGGCATGGAGACCGGAAATGTACAAGAGGTCATGGACGGCGGCATCGACTCCTTCATTCACGCCTGGTTGCGGGCGGGGTGTCCGCTCACACGCAACAAGGAAGTTGCGGTGGAAGACTAACGCGTCGAAACCTTCCCATGTCATCGAGTCTCGATTACACCACTCTATCGACGGCCCTGGAGCAGCAGGAACTGTTCGAAAACAAGACCTGGCGGCTTTCCCCGTACGCCTACGCGATCACACATGAGGAATTCGGCGAGATCGAAAAGATCGGGGTCGCCTGTCTGGAATTTCACAAGGCCCTCGAAAACCTCTACCTGAAGTCGGTTCAGGGGAAGAACATCCTGCGCAACCGGGAGTTGGCCGCACCCTGGGTGGCGGAGTACCTGGAGCGGGGCAAACCGGAGTCCGTTGTCGCCTGGAACCGGAGCGGCCGCCTGCGGGGGATGTTTCCCCCGGTGATCCGCCCGGACCTGATCGTGACGAAGGAGGGGTTTTCGGTGACGGAGATGGACTCGGTTCCGGGCGGCATCGGATTGACCGCGTTTCTCAACCGTTTGTACGGAAAGAGCGATTCCGCCATTCTCGGCCGGGAGGATCTGATGCTGACCGGCTTCTACGGGGCGATGGCCCGGCTGGCTCCGGAGAAACATTCGCCGATGATCGCCATCGCGGTGAGCGAGGAGGCCGCGACCTACCGCCCGGAAATGCTCTGGCTCGCGCAGGAATTGCGTGGGCTCGGGAAACGGGTTTACTGCGTGCGTCCCGAAGAGTTGATCCCGCTCGGCGGTGCGCTGCACCTCGATATCGAGGGCAGCCCCGAAAAGCTCGATGTCATCTACCGGTTTTTCGAGCTCTACGATCTGGAGAACATCCCCAACATGGATTTCATCCTGGAGGCGGTCGAGAATCAGGAGGTTCAGGTCGCGCCTCCGTTGAGGACCTTTCAGGAGGAGAAACTGGCCCTGGCCCTGTTCCACCATCACCGGCTCGAAGAGTATTGGAAGGAAAACCTCAGCCGCGCCAGCCGGAAAGTTTTGCGTGGTTTGATCCCCGAATCCTGGGTGGTCGATCCCGCTCCCCTGCCTCCCGGAGCCGTGTTTATGGGGCCGAAAATCGGCAGCCGGCCGCCGGCCGACTGGCGGGAACTCTCTCGGGCCTCGCAGAAGGACCGCAACCTGATTCTGAAGATCAGCGGCTTTCACGAAACCGCGGAAGGAGCGCGGAGCGTTTTACTGGGGAGCGATTGCTCCAGGGAGGAGTGGAGTGAAGGAATCGATGAGGCGATCGAGAGAAGCGCCACCAATCCCTACATCCTGCAGCGCTACCGGAAACCGCTCCGCACCCGGCATCCGATCTATAGAGACAACGGCGAAGTCGAGGACCGCGAAGGTCGGACCCGCCTGTGTCCCTACTTCTTCAACCAGGGAGACAGCGTCGCCTTCGGCGGTATCCTGGCGACTTTTTGCCCGGCCGATAAAAAAATCATCCACGGCATGACCGACGCCGCGATGCTGCCGTGCCGCCTGGTCGAAGGGAAGGAATAGGCGGAGGGAAAAGAGGCTCTCACTTCCGGATAAACGGGGCGTGGATGTCGTCGCCCGACGCCGTTTGGCGTCCCCGGTGTAATATATCACGCATCTGCGCTCCGTGTCCGCTTTCCTCGAGTGCCGAATGAATCATGATGAGTTCGGCCAGGTTTTCCCGGGTCAACAGGCCCGTGAGGCGACCGTCCTTCATGACCGGCATAGTGTGGGTGAACCCCTCGCGAAGTTTTTCCTGCAGGGTTTCAAGCTCGTCGTCTTCCGACAGGGTTTCGAAGGTTCGAATCATGCCTTCGGTCACCGGGGCATTCCGGTCGTGGTCCGACAGCGTCTGCATGAGGTTATGCCGGGTGAGGAGACCGATGACCTCGTCGTTGCGCAGAATGGGAAAATCCTGCTGGGAACCGGCGAGCAGTTCGTCCACCGCGTCACCCAGCGTATCGTTTTCGCCGAGCGCCCGGAAATGGGTCAGCATGGCATCGCGTACCTTCAATCCGTGAAGGGCGTACCGGGTTTCCGCGTAATGCGCTTCCGCCTGGGCGCCGAGGAAGACGAAGATGGCGATAAACACCAGAAAGGGGTTCAAAACAAGCAATCCGGACAAGCCGAAAAACAGGGCCATTCCCTGGCCGACTGTGGCGGCCGCCCGCGTCGCCTTGTGGTACTGCATCCGGGTGGCCAGGATGGCCCTCAGCACGCGGCCCCCGTCCATGGGAAAGGCGGGAAGTGCGTTAAAACCCACCAGGATGACGTTCATCCACATGAGAACGGCGAGAGGAATCCCGTCGAGGATGAAGATTTCACCCGGTTCGTGCACGGGGAATGCCAAAGCTTCCGCTCCGTGCACGGCGAGGATCAGGACGAAGCAGAGGGCGGCGATGACCACATTGACCGCCGGTCCGGCCACCGCGATCCAGAATTCCTGCTTCGGCTCGGTCGGCATGCGCTCCAAACGCGCGAGGCCGCCGATCGGCAACAGCGTAATGTCCCTGGTGCCGATCCCGTAACGGCGGGCGCACAGCGCGTGTCCCAGTTCGTGCAGCACGACACAAAGAAACAAGCCCATTATGAGCAGGATCCCCGTCAAGGCCGTTCGAACATCGCCATCCGCCGCGGACAAGAAAAAGAAGAAGAGAAAAATCAGGAGAATGGAAAACGTCCAATGGATGAAGATCCCGATTCCCGCCACGGATATGAGTCGCAGAGACCATTTCATACCTGTTATCATGAACCCGTTTTCCGCACGCTTTCAAGCGGGATGCCGATTTGCCGAGTGAAAATGGCGGAAATCCGCGGAAAACGCGCTTCCCGGGCGCCCCCGGGGGGCGGGTCCGGCTTCCGGTACCGTTCGGGCCGGCCTGTGCGGCTTCTTTGCTCATTCAATTTTACTTATTGACTCCGGAAAGGTGAATTCATTCAATCCGCACAGTCGTGTGAGGAGGGCGGGAATTGGGCTTCGGCAGTGTTTCCCTGGAGGATTGGACTGTGTTCGGAATAATCCGTATCGCCGTGTTCACCCCGCGCGACGTGCTCAGCGGGTTATGAAGCATTTAATAGTATCGAGGTTTTTGATTATCGCGACGGTTGCGGCGTTCGGGTGTCTTACGGGCCGGTTGAGCGGGGCGTACGACCTTCCCGCCGGCGGATTGTTTGTTAGCGCTCACGCCGAGAGCGCCTACACGAGCAACGTCTTTCTTACCGCCGACGAGGAAGCGGACGTCGTCATCAGGGTTCTTCCGTCGCTCGAATACCTCCTTGCCGAGGGGGTGATTCATTTTGAAGCCCGTGCCGGTGTGGAGTTTGTCCGTTTTATCGATTGGAGCCGCTTTGATGCCGAGAACTTCAAATCGGATTTCTTGCTGAGTTTCCCTCACGAGGACCGGGGCACGCGATACTTCTTTCGGCTTAACGGCGGTTTCAATGAAGTGACCTCGGCCGCGGCCGTGGACGGCGCCCTCCTTCAGGAGGACCGGTTTGGGGTCGGAGGAAATCTGGAGTATTATGTTTCCGATCGGGGATCGCTGCGCCTGGGCGCCGATTACCTGGATCGCAACGCGCGGACGGACGGGTTTGCGAGCCGCCGTATCACCACCGTGAGTTTCGGTCCCGCTCATGAGTATTCCGAGCGATTGAGCCTCATGGCTTCGTTGCGCTACCGCAATACGGATATCTCCGGTGTCACTCCCGCTCTCGATTCAGACGATTACGCCGCGATCGCGGGAGCCGAGGGCCGCCTCCTGGCGCGTCTGGTCGGCGAGGTTCAGGCGGGTGTGCAGCGACGGGAATTTGACGGCGACTTTGACAGCCAGACGGAGCCGTACGCCTTCGCCGGAGTAACCTGGGAAGCTGACGAAATGACCGATGTCATCCTTTCGCTCACCAACGACATGCAGACTTCCGCATCGAACCTTTCGGGGCGGACGCTTTTCGTGACGCTCGAAGGGGTGCGCCGGATACGGGAGAAGCTGCGTGTCAACCTCGGCGCGGGATTCGAGGACTCCACTTACGTTCAGGCCTCCGGGAACAGCAGGAATGACGATGAGTGGTCGGTTTTTTTTGGCGCCGATTACACCTTCAATCGGCACGTTTCGATGGGATGGGACGTCTCCTACGCGGATCGTAATTCCAATTTCGCCGCGTCGAATTACGACGTTGTTCGTACGGCTATTTCCGTGGACGCACGTTTCTGATGGGCTGCCTGATCTTGAGTTCTCACGGGGTGCGGGAAATGGGAAAGAACGCTTTCCGCCTGGGTCTTGCGTTTTTGGCGACGGTCGTTTCCCTTTACGCGGAGGATACTGTGGAAACCCTGTCTTCCGAGCCGGCCGAGAGTTCGTCTTCCGCGCCTTCCCCCTACCTTTTAAGCCCGTTTGATACGGTCGGTATCGCCGTCTACGGGCAGCCCGATCTCGCGATTGAGCAGCGGATCAGCGATACGGGGTTTGTCTCCATGCCGCTGCTCGGGAATATCGAAATAGGAGGGCTCACGGTGCAGCAGGCACAGAGCAAGGTTCGCCGTGCCTTGATTGAGGAAGAGTTGCTGCGCGAACCGATGGTCACGCTCGCCATTGAAGAGTTTTCGCCCAAGCAGGTCACGTTGCTCGGGCAGGTCAATCAACCCGGGTCGGTGATCCTGCCCAGCGGGGCCAATTATATCGCCATCGAGTCCGCTATCGCGATGGCCGGCGGATTTACCGGGACGGCTCGCCGGACTCGTGTCCGCGTTACCCGCTACGATTCGGACGCCGAGCGCGAGCGGGTCTTTCGTGTCAATATCGATGAGATCCTCGAGGACCGTGATGGCGAGTTTTCGATTACCAGCTTCAGGGTTTATCCCGGCGATATTATATTTGTTCCACAACGGCTTTTCTGATTTCGGTAGCAGTTCGATGAAACCAGTTAGGCCGGCAAGCGACGTCCCTGCCCTTCAGATTTGTTTGTATACCATGAATTTCGCGACAACGCTTTCTCAACTCGGGCACTTGGACTTGCAGTGACTCACTCATGACGGAATCTCCCGGCAACTCTCCGATGGATCCGGAGCCGAATCAATCCATTGATATGCTCAGTCTCGGCAATATGTGGCTGATCCTGCGCAACCGGGGCTGGGTGGGAGCCCTTGCGGGAATCGTGGTCGGCGGAAGCGTGTTCCTGGCCATTATGCAACAGACTCCCCAGTACCGGGCTACTTCGAGCCTGATCGTCGAATTGAACCCGGATCGGGTGGTGAATGTCGAGGAAGTTGTCGATATCAGTGTCGAACAGGGGCTGTTGGCGGCGTCTATGAATACCCATATCGAGCGCTTGCGCAGCCGGCGAATGGCGGAAGAGGTCGCCGGGAAACTCACCGAGTCGCAGAGGAACCGCGTCCGTCGACCCTTTCTCGCCTCCAATGGCGTTGAGGAGGAGTTCAGGGGGGTGCCGGGAATCATTCGAGAAAGGATGGAGATAAGCTGGCTCCGCAATTCGCAGGTCCTTCACATAACCGCCCGGCATCCGGATCCGGACGTTACCCGGCTTCTTTCCAGTTTGTACGCCCGGGAATATATTGGATTCCAGACGTCCATTCGGGATACCTCCACCAGTTCGGCCGTTTCGTTTCTCCAGCGCGAAGTTGGGGAGATTCGCGAACGCCTGGAAGCCAGAGAGCGGGAGTTGGCCGAGTATCGCCGTACCCATAATCTTGTCGCGGTCGAGGAAAACCGGAGTGTGATCAGCGACGAGTTGCGCCAGCTCAACCGTGCGTTGACTGAAAAGCGGGTCGATGCGAACGAGCTTCGGACCCTGATCGGGCAAATCGAGGATGCCGGGGATGATCTTTACAGGTTGCTGGAAATTTCCTCAATCGCACGGCCGGAGGGTATCCGGGGACAAGTCATGGATCTGGGCGAAGTGGAGAGCGAAAAGGAGGAACTGTCGGAAACCTACCTTGCCCGGCATCCCAAAATTCAGGCTGTCAATTTTCGTCGTGATTTGATCGAAGCTTCCCTCCGCCGTTCGGTTGAGCGCCGGATTGCGGAGATCCGAGGAGACTACACGGCGGTGCAGACCGATATTGCCGGGTTGGAAACCGAGCTGAAAGAGGCGGAAAAACGTTCGCATGAACTTGACCGGCTTACCATCGATTTTAATGTGTTGCAGCGGGAGGTGGAGTCCGAAAGACGAGTCTACGATCAGTTGGCGTCCAGGCTGAATGAGACCGCGGTTGCCAGCCAGGTGGATATCACCAATCTGAGGATTCTCGATCTCGCGGACACCCCGAAGGATCCCTTTTCTCCCAGTGTTCTGCTGGCCGGCCTTCTCGGAACCGCACTGTTCGGTTCCTTTCTGGTGGGGCTGCCGATCGCAATCGAGCTGGCCGACAAACGCCTTCGAACCTATCCCGACATTGAGAGCTACATCGGCAAACCGGTGCTCGGGGATGTCCGCTACCTGACCGGAAGGACAAGCAGTCAGATCATGAGAGGCGTGTTGTCCGAGGATGAAGTGTTGCTGGAATCCTTCCGCGGCATTTACAGCACGCTCCTGTTGCAACGGTTTCCGGAATCTTCGATGGCGCTCGTTGTAACATCCTCGATACCCGAAGAGGGCAAAACCTCGATCGCCGGGAATCTCGCCGAGGTATTCGGGCGGCACGGTAAAAGGACCCTGCTCGTGGACACCGATCTGCGCCGTCCTTCGCTCCATCGGGGATTCGGGCTGAAGAATGATCAGGGCGGTCTGGTGTCCTGGCTTCAAGGTGATGATGACCTGCCTCCCGTCGGGACGCCCCTCGAAAGCTTCGCTCCCCTGGCCCTGGTCGAGTTGGCTCCTCAAACCTGGCTTCTGCGTTCCGGGGGATCCACGAGATCCCCGACGGAAGTATTTTCAAACCCGAGGTTCGATCGGCTCATTTCCCGGATCAAGACCGAGTTCGATCTCACCATCCTGGATACGCCGCCGGTCGGCGTGTTTTCGGATGCGACGTTGATTGGAGACTTCGCGGATGCCACGGTCTTTGTCGCCCGTCAGCTAAAGGTGACCAAGGCGAAAGCCCGCAATTCCGTGAGGCGGATGGACCGCACCGGTGCGCCCGTGGTCGGGGTTGTCTTCAATGCCGTACGGGGCCGTTCCGCGCAGGGAGGAGATGGCTACGGCGACTCTTACCAGTACGGGTACGACCAATACACCGAGAAATACCGGAAGAAATACCCAGAGGTTGAGGCTGGAACGTGAGCACTCTCCGCTTCCTGTGAAATACGAATGCCGGTGAGTTCCCGGCGGCCGAAGCCGGAACAGGAAGCTGCGCCCCGATAAGAGGTTTCATGCTGCGTTGTTCACCCCCCGGCCGCCGGCCGGGCCGCGAACCTCCGGAGTGCTGAGGCGTCGATGGGCCAAGGCGGCTGCGAACAGGAGCCAGAAGGTTGCGGTCACGGCGGGATTTCCAAAGGGGAAATCCATTGCCGCCAGCAGGAGTAGGCCTGCCAGGCCGGCGGAGAGCCAGATCGCGAGGTGCGACCAGCGATATCGCCGGGCCAGGATCAACGCGAGCACGGGGGGGAGCAGGACAAGGACTCCGCCGACCACTCCGTGCTCGGCCAGAAGTTGCAGGTAGTCGTTGTGGGCGAATTCGAAGAAGAGGGGTTTTCCGTCGGGTTGAATGAGTTCCTCTTCGGCGTGCAGCGGGTACAAGTAGGCGAATGAGCCGGCGCCCCAGCCCCACACGGGGCGCTCGGCGAATACCGAGAGAGTCGAACGGTAGGCGGAGATCCGCGCGTTGAAGGGGATCGACTCGCCGTCTACCAGCCAGTCGAGTTGCCGCTCGCTTCGCTCATACATCCGGGTCGCCTGGGGATGGGCCACCCACCAGAGGGCGCCGAGCATTGAGACGATGATCGCCAGCCACGCACAGTAACCGAGAAGGTGTTGCCGGCTTCGCAAACCAAACCGAAGCAATCCTCCGACGAAAAGGAATGTCAAAGGTATCGCCACCAGAGCGGAGGCCCGAGCCTCCGCCATGATCAGCGAGGTCAGCATCGGAAACAACAGGATCAGGCAGGCCAAAGTGAACTCGGGGGTCCTTTCTTCGGCACGGGAGCGTCTCCAGGCGTCGATGGCAAGCCCCATGCCGATGCCAACCCAGAGAAGGATGAGTCCACCCCAGTGATTCTTGTAATAGATCGTGGCGAAGAACGAACGAGTGTGGGATTCGATTAACCACAGCATCTTCTCACTGCCGCCGGCTTTCGCGGCGATTCCGAGAACCGTCAGAAGCGCGCCGTTGGCAAGAATGAGCGCCAACAGAAGGCGGATGGCGCGGCGTGTGCGGAGCGTCAGCCAGGCACCGGCCAGGAAAACGGTCAGGGCGGCATGGAACCCGAGGTAGAGACGGCTCCGGACAGGGTTGATCGTCGTCGGTTGGCGTTCCGCGTGTTCCAGGGGGAGCAGGGGAGACAGCAGGGTGTTGTCCAGCGGAACGTACGCGGGATTGTAGGTTCCCTTCCAGCCAAGCAGAATAAGCGCTACCCATGGCACCAGGATCGCCCAGACGGTCAGGGGCTCGTACCAGGAAACCGGTTTGGAGTCTCGCGCCGGGTGTCGTTGCTCCCCGTAAAGGCGGAACAGGAAAAGCAGGTGCAACAAAATCCCCGCCCAGAGCAAGGTCTGGGTCAGAAGCTGGAGCGACCATTCTCTCCGCCCCCCCACACACCAGACTCCCAGCGCGATAGGGACGAAGAGGAGGATCGCTGCCAGGTAGGTATACATAAAACCCCCGAACCTCTTGCTAGGCATTGTTTGCCGCGGCTTTTGCACTGCGGGGAGTCGGGTTTTTCCGGCATGGAGCCCCTCCTGCAGGAAAACGCGGTGCCGGAATTGTCGGGACAACCGAACGCGGTTTCGGGCCTGAGGGGCGAATTCGGTTCCTACGAGGGGCTGGCGCCACCGGAAACCACCCCGCCGCCACCGCCTCCGGTGGCTCCTTCAGCTGAAGCTCCCCCTCCGACCGGCGAAGCCTCGAGCGAAGATTCAGGAGAACGGCGGACTGAAAGCCAATCGGGTGGAGAAACCCTCGGATCACCGGCTTGGGCGCGGGTTTGTGCCAGATTCTGACCGGATTCAAAAGCGCTGCTGATCGTGGTCAACGACTCGGAGGATTCTTCGACGAAGATTTCCAGGACGTTCACCAGGTTGGGAAGGTAGTGGGACGGTCCCTCATTCAGCAAACTTTCGAGGGCCAAACCGAATGCGGTCGCAATTTGAATGTCGGAAAGCCCGGCCTCGCGGGCGGCTTCAATGACATCAGTCAGGTCCTCTTCGGATTCCGCTTGAACCAGCAGCGCAGACACATCATCAACGCTGACGATATTTCCGGAAAAATCAGCCTGCCCGAATCCCGAAGAAACGGTCAGGAGGACGGAGAGCAAAAGCGAGGTCAGCAATTTATTCATCTCTGATCTGAGTTTAGTGACTGTAGTTTGTATCGGTCAACCGCGATTTACAGTAGATTCCGGTTGCTGCCGGAACGGCGCACGGGGCCCTTGAAGCTATTGTTACGGGCCGAAAACCTTCCGGACGTGCCTGTTTCATTTCAGTTCGAAGCGCGCAATAATCTCTTTGGCCAACCCCTGGTACGCCACGGCGCCGGCACTGGCGGGATCGTATTCGAAGATGGTCTTGCCGAAACTGGGGGATTCGCTCAGTCGAATCGAGCGGGGAATCACCGTTCGAAACATCTTTTCCTCCAGGTGCTGGCGCACCTCGTCGACCACCTGCCGGGACAGGTTGGTGCGGACATCGTACATGGTCATGATAATCCCGCCGAGTTCCAGCCTGTCGTTCACCCCGGCGTCCTTCAGTTGGGCGATCACCTTGAGGATCTGACCGAGTCCTTCCATGGCGAGGTATTCGCACTGGAGGGTGATCAAGAGGTAGTCCGCGGCGGCCAGGCTGTTCATGGAGAGGAGCCCGAGGGCGGGCGGGCAGTCGAGAATGATGGCACGGTACTCCCCCGATTTCACCAGCGGTTCGAGCATCTGCCGCAACTGCGTCAGGTAGTTTTCTTTCTGCGACAACTCGACTTCCACCGCGGCCAGGTCCACCTCGGCCGGCAGCAGGTAAAGGTTCTTCTGGGAGGTTTCGACGATCATGTCCGCCGCGGCGCCGTGGCCCGTGAGCGGGCCGTAGACGCTTCGGCCCTCCTCCTTCTCGAATCCGAGGGCACTGGTGGCGTTCGCCTGGGGATCGAGGTCCACCACCAGGGTGGGGACCTTTTTCTGCGCCAGGGCTGAGGCAAGGTTGATCGCGGTCGTGGTCTTGCCCACGCCGCCTTTCTGGTTGGCGATCGTAAAAACGGTGGTGGCCATGTTGGCGCCTATCCCAATGGGAATTAGCGTTCAAGTCTAGTACGAATCTCCAGGCCTGATTCTCGCAGGTTTCAGTGAGCCTCATCCGTTTCGGAGGGTTTCAAGTAGTTGTCCAGCCAGTCGATCATTTCGGCCAGGACGTGGTTGACCGATTGCCGGGAGAGGTAGCCGTGGCTTTCGTGGGGGAGCATGACGAGTCTCGCGGTGCCGCCGTTGCCCGCGATCGCCTGGTACATGCGTTCGCTCTGCATCGGGTAGGTGCCCGAGTTGTTGTCTTCCTGTCCGTGGATCAGCAGAACGGGCGCTTCAATCCTGTCGGCATAGTTGAACGGACTCATGTTCAGGTACGTGTCACGGGCCTCCCAATACGATCGGGGCTCGGCCTGGAAGCCGAACGGGGTGAGCGTGCGGTTGTAGGCGCCGGAACGGGCGATACCCGCCCGGAATAGGTCCGAGTGAGCCAGGAGATTGGCCGCCATGAAAGCGCCGTACGAGTGACCGGCGATCGCGATGCGATCCCGTTCCGCCACCCCCATCTCCGCCACGGTATTCACAGCCGCTTCGGCGCTGGCCACAAGCTGTTCGATGTAAGTGTCGTTGGGTTCGTCGTCGCCTTCGCCGATGATGGGCATGGCGGGACCGATGAGGATCGCGTAGCCCTGCGTGAGCAGGAACAGCGGCGAGGTGTACCGGGGGCGACTGAAGCGGTTGGGCGAATCCCGGACCTGCCCGGCGGCGTCGGCGTCACGGAACTCGCGCGGATACGCCCACACCAGCATCGGCAGGGGACCGTCGGTTTCGGCGTCGTATCCCGGCGGGGTGATCAGGGTGGCGCTCAGGTTGGTGCCGTCCTCGCGGGGGTAAGTGATGATCTTTCGCTGGATGCCCGCAAGTTGCGGGGCGGGGTCGGGGAAATCCGTGAGCCTGCGCTCGGAGTGCCCATGGTTCTCAACGACGAAATAGTTGGGAGGCGATTCCTGGGATTCGCGCCGGATGATCAGGCTTCTGCCGTCGTCATCACCCAACGCGATGACCCGCTCGTAATGGGGGTCCTCGGCCTGCCATTGGCGTTCGGTGACGCCGGTCTCGAGATCAAGACGGTCCAGGAACGGATAATCCCCGCGGGACGAGGCGCCGTCGCCGGTGAGGAAGACGGCGTCGCTTCCGGAATCAAACCGGAGCACGGATCGGCCGGCCCTGTTGGTCCGGGTGAGGGGGGATCCCGGGTCTCCATAACGGTCCTCCGATGAACGGTCCCAAAGGATCCGCGGCTCGGTCTTGGGCCGGCCGGGATTGACGATGTGGGTCTTGGTACGGCTGCTCGTCCTCCAGAGGCTGTGGACCAGCGCGAGATCGTCGCGCCCCCAGTCGATGCCCCGGTATCTCTGGTCCAGATCGATCAGGGTGCGCGGTTCGGTGTCGAAAGGAGCGTCCAGGATGACCACCCTGTCCCGCACCTCGGCTTCGCCGCGGGCGTCGCCTTCGTCCATCGCTTCGGCCCATACCAGGGTGGAGGGAGCGTCGGCCCGCCAGTGTACGAATCGCGGGCCGGTATTGACCATGTCGCGGCCGATGCGCGGAAGCACAATCTCCGTCCGGTCCTCGACCTGGTAAACCCGGTTTCCCGCCAGGTCGAGGACGTTGACCTCGGCGCCAAACGTGAAGAAGGGGGCCTGGTAGGTGTAGGGGCGTTTGATTTCGCGAGTCAGAATGTATTCACCGTTTGGAGACACAGTTGCACTTCGGAAAATGCCGGCGCGGCCGATCGGTTGAACGGATTTGTCATCGGACCGCACCCGCGCGATTTGCGAGGTGAAATAGTGTTGGAACAGGGCTTCGTCGTGCGGGGTGCCCAGGAGATCCTGGTAGGTCCGCACCGGGCCGGAGGGCCCCGTGGTTTCCTGGACGATCGGTCCGGCCGGTTTGAGAGGGGGTTCGGGCGCCGGGCCGCGATTGGGCGGAACTCTGCGGATTAGGAGGGAGTTTTCGTCGGGCATCCATTGGAAGGGGGTTCCGAGCGTGACGTTGAGTTCCGGGCCGGTCAGGCGGCGTGCTTCCGCGGACTCCGGATTCGCCACCCAGAGTTCGATCCCGGCGGCGGTGGTGTTGGCAAATGCCAGGAGCGAGCCGTCCGCGGACCACCGGGCATGGGAGATCAGGGCGTCGTCGGGAAGGGGGACGTCTGTCGCTTTACCGCTCTCGAGATCCTGGAATTCGATAGCCAGAAAATAGAGCTCCCGGCCGGGGCCGTTCGTGTTGGGATTGATCCGGATTCCCGCCAGTCGGAGTTCGGGTTCGGCCAGTCGCCCGATTGACGGCATTGCTTCGGGGGTGAATATTGCGAGCACCGTCCTGTCGGGATTGAGAGAGACGGAAGGCGTCGGGGGAGTATCGAGGATCCGCGGGATGGGGTCCGGCGGGGTCCGGTAGGTTTCGGAGGATCCATCGAGGCCGGGAGCTCCGGGGGAGGACAGCGGCGTGGCGAAAATCCCGAAAACCGCTATCAGTAGGAGCGTCGTATTGATTGAAGGATTTTTGGGAGTCATGCTGGGAAATAGGAATTCAAAACGGATTGACAACCGGCCTATACTCGCTACCCGCGGGTTCGAAGCAACACGAATTGGCCGCCTTGGAGAACACCGCGCCCTCCGGAGAATCCTCTCCGGACAAAAAAGGCCCGGATAAAAAGAGGAGGAACCCGACAGGGGTGACCTTGTCGTTGCGAAGGGCTTGGGATGAAAATGATATACTGCACGTCATTGAGTTTTCGGAAAACACACCCCACCAGCCTTGCGGCTGGTCCCCCCTCTCAAGAGGGGAATTAATTAGAAGACGGGCGGCAGGAGAATCCGAAAACTTGATGCAGGGAAGTATAAGGAAGTATAAACCACGGAAAGCTGAATGAATGAGAAGTGATTTTAAAGTGAGCAATCAGGATTATCCGGTTCTTGGGAGGGCCGCCCGAATCGA
>PWMU01000103.1 GCA_003558065.1 Opitutia bacterium
TGATTCGTTACTCGTTATTCGTTACTCGTTATCCGTTACTCGTTATCCGTTACTCGTTACTCGTTATTCGTTATTCGTTATTCGTTACTCGTTATCCGTTATTCGTTACTCGTTGCTGGGGTTATTCGTTGGTCGTGTTCCATGTCGCACCGTCGCACTGGCATTCCTGCTGATTCGCAGGCGAAGTCCCGGCCTGCCGGGATCGCGCCGTCAATCGGCGAAGTGTCGAGCTCTCGTACCGTTGCTCGGAAAACTTCTGAGTCGTGATTCGTTACGGTCAAAATCCCCTGTTTTTTGGGAAACGGGTTATCCGGCCGAAGATAGGGGTTGATTCGGTTTCCAGTTTCGATTCCTAATTCTTCGAGAGGCTAAACGACAAAACGAATTGCCAACATGCAGTTTTATCGAAACGACACCGATGAACCAGATCCCCAAGTGGTGGCGGAGGGGGAGTTTGCGCTCAGGAATTTTCAGGACCTTGATTGCTGGAAAGCCTGTCGTGAGCTCAGGCTCTTTGTTGCTCGAAAAATAGTGCCGGAGATACCCAACGACGAACGATATCGACTCGGGGATCAGATTTTACGGGCAGCTCGTTCCGCGACAGCGAATATCGCAGAGGGCCACGGTCGGTTCCATTATTTGGACAATGCAAAATTTTGTCGTAACGCCCGCGGATCTTGTGCCGAGGTTCTCGACCACCTGATAACCGCATTCGATGAAGGCCTTATTAATGATGATCTTTATTCCGAAGGACAAAAGCTTGTCGAACGTGCGTTGAAAGTCCTCAACGGCTACATCAGATACCTGCGACAAGCCCGAACACGGACGGACGAAAAACGCCCTGCCCACGAATAACGAGCAACGAATAACGAGTACCGAATAACGAGTACCGATTAACGAGTAACGAATAACGAGTACCGAATAACGAGTACCGAATAACGAATAACGAGTAACGAATAACGAGTAACGGATAACGAGTAACGAATCACGAGTAACGATTAACGAGTACCGAATAACGAGTACCGAGTACCGAATAACGATTAACGAGTACCGAATAACGATTAACGAATACCGAATAACGAACTCCATGAAAATTCTCGTCACAGGCACCGCCGGATTCATCGGCTTTCACGTCGCCAAACACCTCCTCGCCCGCGGCGATGAAGTCATTGGTCTCGATAGCGTCAACGACTACTACGACGTCACTCTCAAAGAAGCCCGTCTGGCTGAACTCGAGAAGTTCTCCTCTGGAGAGGAGGGGGCCGGCCGCCAGGCAGGTGGGGCGTGTGAATCCGCATCACCAGCCACGAATAACGAATCACCAATCACGAATAACTACCGCTTCCACCGCCTCGACCTCGCCGACCGCGAAGCCATCGCCCAACTCTTTGCCGAGGAGAAGCCGGACCGCGTCATCCATCTGGCGGCACAGGCGGGCGTGCGTTATTCGCTGACTCATCCGCATAGCTACATCGAGAGTAATCTGGTCGGGTTTATGAACATTCTGGAAGGGTGCCGTCATAACGAGGTGGCACACCTGACCTACGCTTCCTCCAGTTCGGTTTACGGGGCGAATACGAAGATGCCGTTTTCGATCCACCAGAACGTCGATCACCCGGTGAGTCTTTATGCGGCCAGTAAGAAGGCCAACGAATTGATGGCCCACACCTACAGCCACCTGTACCGGCTGCCGACGACCGGACTTCGCTTCTTCACCGTTTACGGACCCTGGGGCCGCCCGGACATGGCCCTGTTTCTCTTCACCAAGGCGATCCTGGAGGGACGCCCAATCGACGTTTTCAACAATGGCAAGATGCGGCGTGATTTTACTTATATCGATGACATTGTTCAGGGGATTGTCCGTACCGGTGACCATATCGCCACGCCCAATTCGGGCTGGAACAGCGACGATCCCGATCCCGGCACCAGTTCGGCTCCCTACCGGCTTTACAACATCGGCAACAACCAGCCGGTCGAACTGATGCGCCTGATCGAGGTGCTCGAGGACTGTCTGGGGAGGAAGGCCGAAAAGAATTTTCTCCCGATGCAGCCCGGCGACGTTCCCGCGACCTATGCCGATGTCGACGACTTGATGAACGACGTCGGGTTCAAGCCGGCGACGCCGATCGAGGAGGGCGTTCGTCGATTTGTCGAGTGGTACCGCGAGTTCTACAGCGTCGCGGCCACGGGGTGATGGACGGAGGGCGGGCGGTGCATCGCGAGGCGAGCAGGGTTTTGCCTGATAGTGAAAAGGCGCGGATGCCTTACCTTGGGCAAGGGGTTTCACGGATTGTAGTTGAAGTGTTTGAAGGGTAATCTGCCCTTGTTTCAAACCGCTATTCCGGGGTGCCGGAATTTCAACAATCCATTTTATGAAATGCGAATTATTTAAATCCCTCCGTGGATTCTGCCTCACATTGGGTGCGGTGGCCGTTGTTTCCTTGTTTACGCTTGATGGTTACGCTTCCGGCTTCGAGCCCGTCGTCCGTGAAAGGCAACCGCATGTCGTGCCGTTGGGTTTTAATCCGACTTCCGGCTTTCACCTGAAAGTGGAGGGGGCTCCCGGGGAATACGGGGTCGAGATATCGGATGATCTGATCGAATGGACCTTCCTCGAGAACGCCGTGGTGGAGGAGGAGCCGGTTACGGTCGTCGATTCGGAAGCCGTCGGATTGAGCCGTCGGTTTTACCGGGCGACGGGTTTGTTCGAGGAGTCCGAGTACCATGTTCTGGATTTTCACTGGGGGGTTGAATCCGAGCCGGGACAGGGCAGGCTCGTGGCCGGATACCGGACCGCGGATCGGGTGATTTTCCAGAACGCCGGAGCTGACAAGAGTCTGCTTCGAAGTCACAACCCGTCCGGCGCGGGCACGCGGCTGACACCACCGTCGCGGATCGAGGCCGGGGCGTTTCGCGCGACCGGTGCGAACGACGCGTTTGCTGAGTCTACCGCCGGCGGCTTCGCTATTTATTTTCCGGCATCATCGGGCGGCCACGCCTATGCCGATGAGGAAATCCGGCAGGCCCGGATCCTCGAGATGGTTTCCATGAGAGGAAACCGCGATACCCTGGCGGGAATGGGCGCGGGTCGGTACACCCTGGATGAAACCATCGAGGGCCGTGAAATCAGTCTCGGGGTGCTGGGACGCAGGAGCCGTAACGCGTCGCTGGAAGCGCTCGAAGGAGAGTGGGGGTTTGTCCGCCTGATGATTGATTCTCCCGGTGGAAAGTTCAACGCGGGGGCTTACGCCGGCACTATGGATGTCCGGGAGGGGAACCTGGAGGTTTCCTACGCCCGCGAAGCCGAGCTGCAGTTCGCGCTGGACGGAAACTGGGGCGGCGGGAATCTCGGGTTTGTCGATGAAGCCGACTCTTTTGCCATTCCCGTCGATGTGGAGGCGGACGGAACGTTTCGCCTGTCGCCGGGAGGGGGCGTCCTTGACGGGTTCGTTACCCGCACCGGAAATCTCTTCGCGGCCGCCCGCGTGGTTCCCGATCTTTCTCCAACGACTGCGGATTATTCGAGTGAGACGGTTGTCGAATCCGATTACCAGTACATGCTCGGCATTCGCCGGGACCCCGATCCCGACCTGACCGGCCGGTCCTACCGGATTCTCGGACAGATGTTTCTACTGGAGGACGGAAGGTATGAGGTCGGGGCGTTCAGTGACGCCGCCAACCGGTTCGTCTTCGACGACGAGGGGGTGAGTACCGAGACGATCACCTTCCAAACCGTCGGCACGGACCTGGCCGGCAATGCCGCACAGGGGAGTCAAAACATTGAACTCGAAGTCGAAGTTTCCATCGACCCGAACGGGATGATCCGAATGGACGGCGGGCGCCTGGACAAGGATATTTCGTTCAACGTTTTCGGTTTCGCCCAGGAGGGCGGCGATGTACTGGTCCTGGCCTTGGGATTCATGGCCGACGACGGCGGTTCCGGCGGAGTCGGTGTTCTTCTGGCGAAGGAAATCGTCGAATAGGGCGAAGGGAACCCGGAACAGCGGAAATCCCGTGGTTGTGGCGACCGGGTTTATCCCGGGAGATCCGGGGACCCGGAGAATCGGGGGATAAACCCCCTCGCTACGAAGAAATACGAAAACGTGGCGACGGGGAGTCCATTTGCACGGCGATCAACTTATCTCGTAGGCCGCTCCGTGAGGAGTGGGAATCTCGTAGGCCGCTCCGTGAGGAGCGGGAATCTCGTAGGCCGCTCCGTGAGGAGCGGGAATCTCGTAGGCCGCTCCGTGAGGAGCGGGAATCTCGCAGGCCGCTCCGTGAGGAGCGGGAATCTCGCAGGCCGCTCCGTGAAGGGCGGGAATGGCGAGGGGAACGGAGTTCCGGCGACCCTTGTTAATGGATTCGATCGCAGGGGCGAGACGTAAAAGAAACACTCAGGAATGTACGATTTAATCAGGAAACTATTCTCTTTGCTGCCGCGCGCCGACAGATGGAAGCTGGGCGCGTTGCTGCTGATGATGCTCGTCGGATCGGTGCTGGAGGTGGTCGGGATAGGCATGATCCCGGTATTCATCTCCATTATCGCGAGTCCGGATCGTGTTTTGGATGTCGAGTGGCTGGCGCCCGTTTTTGCTTACCTGGAGATCGAGGACGGCGGGGACCTCTTGGTATACGGGGGACTGCTCCTGATTACGGTATTTGCTGTAAAGAACGCCTACATTCTCGCGTTTCGGTACATTGAAGCTCGCTTCATCTACAATCGTTTCGTCACCATCGGCAGCGGCCTGTTCGAAAGGTACATGACCGCGCCCTACACGTTTATTCTGTCCCGGAATTCCTCCGAACTGCTGCGGAATGTGACCAACGAGACCAAGTACCTGGCCAAGAATATCATGGCGCCCCTGCTCAAACTGGGGATGGATGTGCTCCTGATCACCGGAACGGTGATACTGCTCCTGCTGGTCGATCCGTGGATGACGCTCGCCGCGATTGTTCTCTTCGGACTGGCCGGAGGGGGCTTCCTCAAGGCGATCCGTACGCGAATGCAGCGGCACGGCAAACGGGCGCAGAACGATCGTAGAATGATGCTTCAGGCCGTTGGGGAAGGAATCGGCGGCATCAAGGATATCAAGGTCCTGGGGAGGGAGAAATGGTTCTCCCGGCGCTTCAAACGCTACATCAGCAGCTACTCCAAAGCACAGATCTTCCGCCAGGTCAGCAGCGCCGCGACCAAGCCCGTATTGGAAACACTTTCCGTGGCCGGGATGCTTTTGATTGTTATGATGCTTTTCTGGCAGGGCAGGGGATTGGACACGATCATCCCTCTTCTCGCGCTCTTCGGGGCCGCCGCCATGCGCTTGCTTCCGGCCGTGCGCGAGGCGGTCAAAGCCATCAACACCCTGCGCTACTATGCCTACGCCATTGACCCGGTCTACAATGACACCCGGTACCTGGAGAGCGTGGCCGGGCCAGCGGGCACCTCGCGGAAAAAGGGAGGGGCGGAGCCGCTTCCCTTCAACCGTGAAATCGTATTCGACAACGTGGCGTATTCCTACCCGGACTCGTCCCTGCCGGCGGTCAGTCGGATTTCCATCACCATTCCCCGGGGATCGGCGGTCGGGTTTATCGGTCCGTCGGGTGCGGGCAAAACGACCGTTGTCGACCTGCTGCTCGGGTTGCTGCAGCCGGAGCAGGGACGGATTGCGGTGGACGGGCTCGATATCCGGGAGGACCTCCGGCGCTGGCAGCGGAATATCGGCTATATTCCCCAGTTCATCTTCCTGGCCGACGATACCGTGAAGCGGAATATCGCCTTCGGCCTGCCCGATGAGGAGATCGACGAAGAACGCCTGGCGGCCGCCATCGATGCGGCGCAACTGGGCGGGACCATCGAACAGCTTCCGAAAGGTATCGATACCGTGATTGGTGAGCGGGGCGCTCGTTTGTCGGGCGGACAGCGCCAGCGGATCGGCATTGCGCGGGCGCTCTACGGAAATCCAAGCGTCCTGATTATGGACGAAGCAACCTCCGCCCTCGACAACGAGACAGAGAAATACGTGATCGGTGCCATCGAGCGATTGAAGGGGGAACGCACCATCATCATGATTGCCCATCGCCTGACAACCGTGCGGAACTGCGACCGGCTCTTCAGAATGGAGCGCGGAAAGGTGGTCCAGGAAGGGCGGTACGAGGACGTGGTCAAAGGGGATTCCGGCGCTCCCGCCGTCCTGGGATCCCGCTGACCCACAACGCCGCCCATCGACAGCCGCCCCACCGTCTTCAGCCCATGTTCAACAATCTCCACAAGGTAAACAGCCTCCTGACCCGGCGCCAGCGCTGGACGGTTGTCGGGTTGTTCGGCCTGATGCTCCTGGTTGGGATTTTCCAGGTGGGTGCGGTGACGTCGATCATGCCGTTCATGGCTGTGGTGGCGGATCCCGAGATTATTGAACGCAATCGCTGGCTGGGGATGTTGTACGAGGCGGGCAACTTCGAAACCACCCGGGGATTCCTTTTTCTGCTCGGCGGGCTGGTTTTGGGGGCGATCGTTCTGACCAACCTGGTGATGATTCTCAGCCACTGGCTGAATCTCCGGTTTACCTGGAACCTCAACGCCAGGCTTTCAAGGGATCTGCTCGCCCGCTACCTGTCCCGGCCCTACGTTTGGTACCTGAACCGGAACAGTTCGGACCTGGGGAAAAATGTTCTCGGCGAAGTCGCCCAGTTTATCGGCGGGTACCTGCAGCCGTTGATCCTGCTTTTCTCGAAGGGCGTCAACGCGATCGCCCTGATCGCACTGATCGTCGCGGTCGATGTGAAGGTGGCGATGACCGCGACAATCTTTCTCGGCGTCGCTTACGGAACCCTGTACATGGTGTTGCGAAAGAAACTTTCCAGGATCGGAAAGAAACGGGTAGATGCGAACCGGGAGCGGTTTCAGTCGGTTCAAGAGGCGTTCGGTTCGATCAAGGAAACGAAGGTGCTGCAGCGGGAGAGCTTTTTTGTGCAGGACTACGACCGGGCGACCTCGCGGTACTCGCGGTACATGGCTCTGCACGGGATCCTTGGAATGGTCCCCAAACATATTCTGGAGATTATTGCCTTCGGCGGGATGGTGATCCTCGTGCTTTATTTCCTGGCGACACGCGACAGTTTCGCCCAGGTCATGCCGGTCCTGGCGCTTTACGCGTTCGCCGGCTACCGGTTGATGCCGACGTTGCAGGCTTGCTTCAAGGCCCTCGGTACCCTTCGCTTCAGTCAGGCTGTTCTCGACCTGCTCTACAACGATTACCACCGGGAAACGGCTGAATTTGCCGCTGCCGATTCGCAATCGGCCGCCGCGGCGAACGAGACTTACAAGAAGGACCGAAAGAAGCTGCCCTTTCGCGAGAGAATCGAAGTCGAAAACGTCGGCTTCAGCTATCCCGGAACCGACCATCCGGCTTTGCGTGATGTGAGCCTGGAGATCCCCTACGGACGCCTGGTCGCCTTCTGCGGGACGACCGGATCCGGGAAAACCACCCTCGCCGACATCATTCTGGGGCTGCTTCAGCCTGGTTCGGGGGTCATCCGTGTCGACGGTACTCCGGTCACCAATGCGAATCGCCGGGAGTGGATGCGAAACATCGGCTACGTTCCCCAGAGCATCCACCTAAGTGATTGCAGCGTAGCCGGAAACATTGCGCTGGGAATTCCTGAGAAGCGGATCGACCGCGAGGCGGTGGCCGAAGCTGCCAGACTCGCCCAGATCCACGAGTTTATCGTCAATGAAATGCCGCAAGGCTACGACACGGTGGTCGGAGAACGGGGAGTTCGAATAAGCGGCGGCCAACGGCAGCGCCTCGGGATAGCGCGGGCCCTCTATCACCGGCCCGACCTGATCGTCTTCGACGAAGCCACCAGCGCGCTCGACGGAATCACCGAAAAGCGCCTGATCGAGGCGATTCAGGAAATGGCGGGTATCAAGACCGTAATCATGATCGCCCACCGGCTGACTACCGTGAAGAACTGCGATGAGATTTTTCTGCTCGAACACGGCGAACTCATGGCCCGCGGCCCCTATGACACCCTCATGAAGGAAAACCTCCAGTTCCGGGGAATGGCCAATGTGAGCTGATAGCCGGCTGCGTTGTGGGGCTGCATGATTTCGAGCAGACCTACCGCGATATCCTCAAAAAATGCTACATGCACGGGCACAAGCACCAACACCACATCGCAAAACTACTCAACCATTGGGCAGATTGGAAGAAAGACGATTTTGACTTTCAGGTAGCGACCTGGGGCGTTGGCGCCGCCTTATTGTATCCGCGAAGCTCGATGTCCAACGCCCGCGACGTGCCGAATAGTCTCTATGAAGATCTGATGTCGCAACACCAGAATAAGCCTCCCCTCGTGACGGGACCTGAGTTAGACCAGTGGGTGCGGAGCACAATATCCCGCGCCCTGGAACGGGAACGGCAGCACAACTCACCGACCGCGCGAATTCGTCACCGGCTATGCGGCACCCTCGGCAACGGTTCCCGTTGAAGCGCAACCGTTTAAAGACTCATTTGTGAAGGCCCGAATCTGCGTCATCGCTGGCTGCACTAAAGGCATTCTTCCACACCTCAAAAAATACAGATAGCTTCACCTCAAAAATAAAAACAAACTTCGAGTTCTGTAAATCATGTCCGATATCTACAAGAATTGCCTTATTGTTCTCCGAGCTGCCGGTGAAAGAACAGAAGATGCAGCTCATTGGCTCCTCTCACAAGACGTTGGAACGGAAAATGTGCATAAAGTAAAAGCAGGGCCATTGTCAAAAACGTTTAGACGCTCGGCCGAAATCGCAATCGATTCGGGAAATAAATGGGCCGTGTTCGTGGATGCCGACGTATTGATCCATTCAAACTCTCTCAAAAGCTTAATCGCCTTTGGAAAAAAACAGAAGCAAAATACATTCAGCACGACCGCCAAGGTGTATGATCGTTTTTTCTGTAGAATTCGCCGAGCAGGTGTCAGGATTTATAAAACAGAGCTTTTAGGGAAATTTCTGAACGAAAATTCCGGAGTTTTTAGTGATGTTCGTCCTGATTCGAACGCCAGTATCCAGATGGGAGAGAAGGGCTATCTAACGATCAATAGTGATTGTGTAATCGGATTACACGATTTCGAACAGGCGTACTATGATATCTTCAGGAAATCTTATATGCACGCACACAAACACCGGCACCATATAGGAACGCTCATCGATTTGTGGAATGATTTAGGTGAAAAAGACCTTGATTTCCAAGTGGCAATATGGGGGGTGGCGGCTGCTCTGTTATATCCAAAGAGCTCCTTGGCAGGTGCACGTGAAGTCCCGATGGAGGTTTTCAAGGAAAAAATATCAAGCTTCGAAGAGAAAAAGGATCTGAAATGCGGGCCATGGTTGGAAACTTTTGTTCAAAGTGTTTTTGACAAGGATGTAAAGGCCGAAATGCTACGTAACTCGAATACCGGTCGAATCAAACGGCTGCTTAATCGTCTCCGAAAAACCGAACCGATCAGGCAATCGATATTATGATTTTAACCAAGAAGCGAATGGTTTTACTTTTGTTGAGGGGTTTGAGCGAGCCCTGTCAAGATACAATCCACTTCAGCTTCGGGTGGCATCGGTTGCCAGTCATTCGTTCCTGGGATTAAAGCGTATAAAGAATGGAGCACTTTTTAAAAACTGATTTCCTGAGTTCTTTTAAAAGAATTTAGAGGACAGCCGACTAGCAGTACCGAGCAGAAAAAGTTAGTTGGAAATTTTCAATTCATAGAATCGCGATTATGCGCACTATTCTAATTAAGTCAAAAAAGTTACTAAACAAGACTCCGAGTGGAGGTCAGTTCTATTCGGCATTCAGCACGATTGAGGCGCTATTCGATGAGGCGAAGTCCGAATTTGGTGATAGGTTGATAATTGGAGTGGATTTTGCAGGAGGGAATGAAGAGGATCTTAAAAAATATTTTAAAGCGCCCTATAAAGTCGAACGTCAAATATTGTATCCATTGTGGAGCAAGACGAACATCGGGTTTTGGGAATATGTGCACTGCCTCACCGAAGATATTTATTATAAAAATCTGTTCCATTCGCGAGTATTGTTTCATGTTCGCGGTATTCAGGATTGGGTTGTCCAGGATTTGCCCGGGAAGCGGACGAAGGTTCAAAGGCATTTATTTGTGAAGTATTTGTCGAGGATGGCGTATAGGCATCTGGTGCCGTCGTCGTTTCTTAAAGACCAACTTATAAAGCATTATCGGTTTAATCCCAAGCGAGTTGACGTGATACCAAATGGGTACGATCCAAAACTATTTTTTCCTGAGGAGCGATGCGTGGCCTATAAGGCTATTGAAAGAAAATATCCGATAACGAAAAGCAAATTGACTGTGCTTCACGTTAGTGATCTTTCGTATAAGAAAAACATAGAGGCGGTGTTTTTGGTTTCTAGAGAATTACTCAAATCACGGGATATTGAATTGTTGATCGTTGGTGGAAGGAATGAGGCTGCAATCAATGATGCCCGGAGAAAAGCCAAAGGTTACGGCCTTCTTGAAAAGACGAGGTTTATTGGGCCTGTTATGCAGAGTGAGCTACGGCATTTTTATAACATTGCGGATCTTTTTCTGTATCCTTCACGATTTGATAGTTTCGGAAAGCCTGCATTAGAGTGCATGGCATGCGGTTGCCCGCTTTTGGTGAGTACAAGGAGTGGGATTACAGATTTTTTTAACGATCCACGATTTGTCGTAGATCATAACGATATTGAAAATATGATTAAGCTTTCTTTAGCGACGCTTGATATGCGACGAAATAATGACGAGCTGCGAGCAGACCTGTCAAGAAAGGCGCAGGAGTTTACGTGGGATTGTTCGGCCGATCGACTTATTGATTATTATTTGAATTTATAAGGCATTGGATTATTGCGGCCTTTTTTGGTTGTTGTTTGGACGGGAAATTGAGGGACTGATTTTAAATTTCAAATGACATTATGACCGAGAAAGTGCAGAATTTGAAAATCGCACTGAGTGTGGTAATCCCCTGCTACAACGCCGAGGCAACGTTGGGCGAACAGTTGGACGCGCTGCTTAAGGAGGAATGGAACGAACCCTGGGAGATCCTGGTGAGCGACAACGGGTCGGCCGACCGGACCCGCGACATTGCCCGAGAATACGTCTCGGAAAACAGCGGAGTCAGGTATGTTGATGCCTCTGGAAGAAAGGGACCGTCGCACGCCCGCAATCGGGGCGCGGCCGAAGCCCGGGGAACCCTGATCGCATTCGTTGACGCGGACGATGTGATTGCCACGGGCTGGGTGGCGGCGATCACGCAAGGCATACGCAAACACTCGTTTGTCGCTTCGAAAATGGACGGCATTCGCCTTAACGGCGAGGAATCGGAAGAGGTTAAACCCATGCGCCAGCAAACCGGACTGATGGAATACCGCTACACTCCCTTTCTGCCATTTGCCGGAGGGTGCGGGCTGGGTGTAACCAAAGCTCTTCACCGGAAGGTGGGGGGCTTTGACGAGGAAATGCTCTATTGCGAAGATTGCGACTACTGCTGGCGCATTCAGTTGAGTGGCACACCCTTGATTTTCTGGCCGGCCGCCCAGGTGCATATACGAAATCCCCAAAACCATTTGGGGCTTTTTCGTCAGGCCCGTAACTGGGGAGAGTACAACGCCGCCCTTTATAAGAAATTTCTTTCTGCAGGCATCCCTCCAGTAAGCCTGAAGCGCGGAATGAAACTCTGGTGGCGGGCATTGAGTAGGGCTCCCCGAATGTGGCGCCCATTGGAGCGCCACGCGTTCATCTGGTACTTCGGCTACCGGGTCGGTATGCTTAAGGGGAGTATAAAATACCGGGTTTTCGCGCCCTAACCGTCTATTGAGTCGGGACGGATTTTGGTTTTAAACTCTAGCCGGAATGGCACTCGGTTAAGGCGCTGGATCGAGAGTAGCTTAGGCTTTCAGCCTGAGGAAACACGCTGGAAGCGTGTTCTACTTTGAGCTTAACCGAGTGGCATTCACTCTAGGCGAGATTTTGTTTATGATGAAACACATTTGTTTTATAAATCCTCACTATATTGGTGGTACGATAGGAGGTGCTGAGGTGCAGCTTTATATTCTGGCGAAAGCTGCCCTGGAATCCGGATGGCGAGTCACGTATGTTACGCATCCCGAGGAGATTCCGTTGAAGAGCAATGGGATCGAATTTCAGCCCTTTCGGGATACGGGAAACAGCAAAAACGACCGGCAGTCGATGGAACGTATACTCCGTGAAGTCGATGCGGATGTTTACTACCAGCGTGGACGGAAAATGTGGACGGGATATGCGGGGCATTTTTCAAAAACATCAGGAAAACCTTTTATCTTTGCGGCTTCGATGGACATTGACTGTAAAGAGTTGAAAGTCTCCGGGCGGCACAAGCGCGGCGGATTAGTTGGCCGAATTAAATCGTTGCTCGTCGATTCGAAGAACCGTGAAGTGGACCGAACGACGTTGGAGGGGATGAGGCGCGCAACATTGGTCCTTGCGCAAACAAATACACAAGCAAGATTACTGAACGACAATCTGGGAATTACGGCAACCGTTTTTCCCAATATTCATCCGGTACCAGAGATTGGTCGAATAAAGAAAGCAAGTCCTCCTACGGTACTTTGGCTCGCCAGCGTCAAGAAATGGAAACGTCCCGAGATTTTTCTTCGTCTTGTCAATCAACTCAAGGATTTGGATTGCCGATTTGTTCTTGCCGGGCGCCTTGCGGACAAGAATTTTCGTTCGGCGTTGGACAGAGCCGAACGCGAGAACAGCAAGTTCTCCTACGTGGAAAATGTTTCGTTTGAACGCAGCAATGAGTTGCTGGCGGATGCCAGTGTTTTTGTCAATACGAGCAGGATGGAGGAAGGGTTTCCGAATACGTATGTTCAGGCTTGGCTTCGAGGGACTCCGACGGTGGCACTGGGATTTGACCCCGATAACGTAATTGAAACCAAAGGACTGGGCGCAAATGTTTCTTCGGTGGAGGAGCTCTGCGATTATGTGGCGACCCTGATAAACGATTCGAACGCGCGGAAGGAAGCCGGGAATCGTGCCCGAAGCCATGGCGTTGAATACCATGGGATGGAGCGGAATGCCGCGAGGTTTTTTCGGTTGGTCGAAGATGTGGTGGAGAGAAAGCGGCAGGAGCCAGGTGAGGTTCCAAACCGCGTTAACCCATAGAGGATGCTGATATGACAAGATTTTCTCTTGATGAGATTGAACACAGGAAGAAAAAGACTCTGCAGTGGCTCGAGTCATTACGGGTGCCGGAAGAACGGTTCCGCTACCGCTTTAGCGAAAACTCCGGAGAGTCTCTTTTTACCAGCTGCTTTGCGTTGTTTATTCTGGACTTGTTTCGTGAAACTGAGAACCTTTCTAAGAAAGAGAAACAGGATTGGGCGAATCATATCCGTTCATTTCAGCGACAGGACGATGGCCTGTTTTATCCCGACCCCATACACCATCCAGACGTCGAACGGGCGGTCTACCAGGTTTCGTGCTTCAGTCTGAGTGCGCTTAGGATTCTAGGTGAGCAACCGAAGTACCGTCTCTCGGTGGTGGATCAATGGAAAAGTCCGGAATCGGTGAAAAATTACCTGCGTGAACGAGGGTGCCATCTTGGACGGTCCGGTTCAGGTAACAAGGCGATGTTTCAGGGGTTGTTTTTAATCTACGAACGAGAATTGTCCGGAAATAACTCATTGGATGAAGCATTGAATAGCTGGTTTGAGTTTCATGAAAAGCATAAGAACAAGCACGGATTCTGGGGTGCTGGCGCCGGGTCTTTGTATTATCATGGGCTGCAGAATGCCTATCATCAGCTTGTTGTTTACGAGTATCTTGGGCGTGAGTATTCCAAAATTGAAAACGCAGCTCGCATCGCATCGCTGATTCAGGACCCCTGGGGTGGATTTGCGCCAACGCTCGGAGGCGGCGCTTGTAAGGATTATGACGCGGCGCATTTTGTCGGATTGGCGACGACGAAGGAGAAAGAACTGAATCCGGAATGGAGAAAAGTTTTATTGCGGGCGGCGGAACACGCTCTGGACAATGGGAACGCCGATGGTGGTTTTTGCGAGAGCGTGGTACGTGATTCCGGCGGGCCAATGCGAGTGCTCCAGGAGTTGCGGTTTTGTGGAAGCGCGAAAAGGAGAGAAATTTTCTTCCAACGGGTTTACGCGACCCTCAAAGCCAAGACCCGACGGAATCAGAAGAAAAATCGGCGATGGGTCGCGGAGGCGCAGTATTTCAGCGAAAGTACCCTTTGGGATACCTGGTTTCGTTGGCTGCTTGTGTCTGAAGTTGTAAAGATAACTGAAGTGGAATCAGCTTCGATGTTTCAGTTTCAACGTGGAGCGGGGATCGGTTATTTCCGAAAAAGCGACGCTGATGTTGCGAAGGCGGCGTTACCGCGCACAACGTGCGGCACTGGCTAAACGTCCGGTTCGGATGGTGGCGCGGAAAGAGAAATTGTGGAGCGATAGTACTTGTTGAAAGTGTTGGAACTGCAGAAGCACGAAAATCCACTTTCGGAGTCGAACCTTCGCCGTTCAGCTTGTGTAGTAGCGGGTTTATTCCGCGATCCTACAAGTGCGGGGACACCGTTGAAGTTTCTATTTTGTGACAACGAGTAAGTACATGGACGAGCGGGCCTTAGGACCAACGACCCGGCCGGCTCATTCGGTTCGGGCGAATCGCGTTTGGAGACGGAAATGGAATGAACCTGGTCTAAGGTCTAAAGGTTCGATCGAGCGTTTTGAGGCTTATGATATTTTTCAAGATCAAACGTAAGCTGTTCGGAAAGGTGGAGCGTTTTGTTTACAAAACGTGCGTAACAGACGTTTCCATTTCATGTGTTAGGCATGATGACAAGGAATGTTACGTAGCGGAGGGTCATGGCGGAAGAAAAGTCGAAACATGGCCAATCTATGCTTTTTACAAAGCTTATCTCCATGGAGATGTAAATTGGGCGAAAAGTGCGTGGATTGAATGTTATCTTGAACAGTATGAGAAATACAAGAATGTGTCGAAGCTGAAAGGGGGCATGCTCAACGGCTCGCTGGACCGGAGTCTTAAGGCCCTGAATTTGGGTAACGGAAATGCTTCCAGCGATATTTTGCGTCGTGGCATTGAGAAACGTGTGGAGGAACGTTTGAGGCTTGCCGACACTATTCGAGAAGAGGGATACCGCCCAGGCCTGGGCGATCCGGTTACGGGAATAATGAAAACTGACAGGAAATTGATTCTTTGCTGTGGTCATCATCGTGTGGCGGTATTGGCGGCGCTGGATGAAAAGGTTGTTCCAAAAGTTACTGTTTATTCGAAACGCTTTTAAATTGTTTCAGATGAGAGTACTTTATATCCATACGTTGAGATTTGATTCGGAAATGGCGAATCTGACACAGGTATTAAATATGTGTCAGGCGTTTGCTTATAATGGATGTGAGGTAATATTGGTTATTCCGTGCTACCA
>PWMU01000193.1 GCA_003558065.1 Opitutia bacterium
AAGTTTTAGCGTTCAATTAGCGTGATTAAGCGGTCCCCGGCGAAGCCGGCTCATTCAGGGAAATTTAGAAAAACCTTATTATAAATGATATTTGCCGGAACACGTTTGCAACATCGGGGTAGAGAATGATGCGGGCTTCCTCCCGGCGATACCGCAACGTTTCGCGGTCGAAGGGATCCTCCGCCACTTCCTGCAGAAAGTCCGGAACCAGCTTCTCAAACGCCGCGTCGCCGATGGCCTTCCGGACGAGCTGGGAAATGACCAGCGGCTCCTCCCTCAACAGTTCGCCGAATCTCAGGCTCACCTTCAGGGTTTCATGGGCCTCCGCCCAATCCTCCCGGGCTGCCTGCAACACCGCTTCCGCGTGCAGCAGGCGGGCCAGGTTGGACATACCGCTAACGTGCGGTACCAACAGGTCAAAACCGAGATCGTAATCGACATCCGCGTCGAAACGATCGTACCCCGCCGCTTCACGGGCCGCCCGGAGACGGCGCGCGATGTCGGGCTCGTCCAGTGCAGCCTCCAGTTCTTCAATGAGACCGGAGGAGATCGACGCCTTCTCCAGTCCGGAAAGGATTCTGTCGGCAAGACCGCGAATCTCACGCGACCGCTCGCTCAATTCCTGATTGAATCCGATCACCTCTTCCAGAATTACGGCCGCATTCTCCTCCCGTAGCACCGGCGGAGGAAGCGACTCGCGGTACGCCGGCTCCCGCCCGGCTTCGTTCCAGGCCTCGACGGCCCGGCGCAACTTCAGACCTCCTGACCCCGGCGGCGATATCCAGCACAAGCCATGCGATCGCCCCGATCGCCGCCAGAGCCGCCAGACACACCGCTCCCCCGCGGACCACGGCGCGCGCCAGGCTCCAGAACTCGGTCAACGAGCGGGCATGGCAGCCGGAAACGTCCGAGCAGGTCGGCCTCGATGCCGGCGTTCCAATGCTCCCGGAACGAGGCGAGGTAGTCGAGCACGCCCCGCACGGTCATCCAGGGATAAAACGCGACCGCGTCCGGGACGTAACTCAGGCGCGACTTGACCGCCACCTCGGCCGTTCGCGGGTCCTTCCCGAACACGCGCACCGTCCCGGCGTCGGGACGCAGGAGGTTCAGCATGCACTTGACCGTGGTCGTTTTCCCGGCGCCGTTGCGCCCGAAAAAGCCGTAGCACCGGCCGGGAGGCACGGTGAGGTTGAGGCGGGCGACGGCTTCGAGCTTGCCGTACCGCCGCGATAGATTCTTGATTTCGATTACCGGGTCACTCATGGGCTTTCCTTTCGTTTTCGTTCCGGCGTCCCGCCGGAGTAATGGTCCAGACGTTCCCGCACGAGCCCGAGAAACGTCTCGCGGTCCACCTGCAGGTGATGCGCCGTCACCACCGCCTGGTCGATCTCCCGGACCAGCAGCTCCCGCTTCGCTTTTTTGGTGAAGGGCGAATGGTTGTCCTTCACGAACGATCCCCTGCCCACCAGGGTCTCGATGATTCCCTGGTTCTCCAGCTCCGCGTAGGCCTTGGCGATCGTGTTGCGGTTGACCCGCAACTCCTCCGCCAGCGGCCGGATCGACGGCAGCGCCGCCCCCGGCCGCAGCTCCCCCGACGCCGCCGCATACCGGATCTGATCCACCACCTGAAGATAGATCGGCTTCCCCGACTTAAAATCGATCCGGACCAGCATGATTCACTGTCCTATTACATTAGGACAGTTGCTGTCAACCCGGAAATTTCCCGGGCTGGATTTCAGGAGTTTTTGCACCGGCTCGGCGAACGGGCCACAGGACCTGGACGGGTTTATCTGACCGGTGGCGGCACCGCCGTATTCCATGGACTGACCGGAAGACGTCTTGACTCTTGACTATAATGGCCGACAGAAGGTCGTGCGAAGGATTTTTTGATCGACGATGGTCTCTTCCGACTTCCAACAAAGGCAGCCTCCGACCGTGATACGGGAGGCCGGAGGAGTTTTCGTACGATGATAGGTGTTTCGACAACGATGTTGGCGCAATCAAGCCTCGAAACCTGCGGTTCGAAGGAGGCAGGATCGCCTCGCCCGAGCGGTTCGCTCCAGCCGCGGCACTCTTGCAGCGGCACCGCGAGAGGTTCAGAGAGCGTTAGTCAAGAGTCGAGGCGATGTCTTTTTGCTTGTCTCGGCGCGCGGAGAAGCTGCGATTCAACGTCAATTTCCCTTCAGCCGTCGTTTCGTCGGCCTGCCTGCGCGTTGTGCGACTTGGTCCGCCTTGTCTAACAGTTCAAGGCCCCGTGCGGGCTTACCCCTCGAAGCGCGTACCGAAAAACGCACTTCGGCATCGAACTGGGCCAGTGCGACACTTGCCCATTCGTCCACCAGCTTGTTCAGGCTGATACCCCGCCGCGCAGCCAGTCGCCGCAGCCGCTCCTGTTTGTCGTCGGGTATTCTAATCGTCATCGTTCCCATAATTTTTTCTCCACCGTTTCATGAATTCGCCCGGGGTTTCGATCGCAATCTGAGGAAACCGAAGCTCGCCCAATCTCACATCTTTTACATTGCTGGTAACAACGGTTGTGGCCATTCCTGCAACCGCCAGTTCGACAAGGTGATTATCCCCTTCGTCCGGTAAGTTGGGCCGCCACAAAAAGAATACTGGAACCCACTCGCTCACATTCATTAGGGCGTCCACCAGTTCCTCCCGTTCTCTTTCGTTTAAAATACTCTTCTTAAAAACCTCCTTCCGCCCGGTTACGTCCTCAATTTCCCTAAACAACTTGTACCCGATCAATGATTGGCATTGGCGCTTCAGACAAAGACGCAAGACCTGCCGGCTTGCCCCGCCCTCACTCCGCAACGCCGAAATGAGGACGCTGGTATCGAGAACAATCCTTTCGACCACACTTTCAAAGATAGCACCCATGCTATCGCATAGCAAGGAGAAATTTCCGTCGTAAGGGGCAGGTGTTTGAACAGCTTTATGGCACCGTCACGGTCGTCTCGCCACGGTCGACTCGGATTCGCCGAATTAATCCTTCATAATTGCTCCGCCATCTCCGTGTTCACTCCGTCTCCCTTCATCCTTTCCATGGCCGTTACCTCATCACCCTCGACGAGGATTTGCGGCTAATCCTGTGCAAACGCCTCCGCGACTACTGCACGCACGAAACTCTCCGGGGACAAAGCAAAGAGGCCCTTGAATTTTACTATCATCCCAAACGCCGCCGCCGGACGACAACCCAGACCAACACCCCGATCCCCAGCACCAGGGCGTACACCTTCGGCTCGGGAATCTCCCCGGCCAGGATCGGCTCGCCGGGGATGCTGTTCCAGGCCCAGTCGTGGACGGTCAACAACTCGTCTTCGGCGCTGTGGCTCAGACGAAGCCAACCAAAGTACATATCTTCCTCGACCGTGGTCCGCACCGCGATATACCGGTTCTCTCGATTGAAAAAATGGCCCCGAAAGTCTTCCCCATTCTCGCCATAATCAGCGATCCAAAGCGTGGTGAATCCAGTCCACTCCAGTTCATTGCCAATCACCTGCCCGAACTCGAACGAGTCAACAAACGGCGAATCGGTGGCCACCGAAGCATAGACAGCGGGTCGACCCAGAAGCAGAAAAACCTCAGCACGCGGCCACGTGTTTAGAACACTTAACGTAGCATCTGCTCCCGCAATCACAATCCGCTCCCGACGGATTTCCTCGTCGGTCGGAAAATGAGGCATTGGAACTTCCCTCGATGCTGAATAAACAATCGCCGCATCTACCGTTCCGGAACCGGCGAATATCCCAAGGAGCAAAAATCCCTTTACTACAACCTTCTTCATCACTTCTCCTCCTATACGGTTTCGCGTTTTGATTTTCTACTTAGCCCCTTCCAACTATGCCCCCTTTTCCCGGCAACCACTCCGTTGGACCATTCCAATTCCGTACCCACCCGTTCAATCATCCGGAACCACTCGAAGGCTCCCTTTTTCCAACATCAATATCGAGTCCCATTGCGTGTCTTGGGCATCGGCAACCACAATCTCCACCCGGTAGCGCCTGCCGGCCTGAAGCACACCCGTATCGACCTTTTCACGACCGTGCCAAATCAGCGCATTGACGTGCGCGGGATCTCCG
>PWMU01000070.1 GCA_003558065.1 Opitutia bacterium
AAGCGGCATCCCTGCGATGGCGATCCAACTCCCCCGCAGGGAGGTCGCTGGCGACCTCCGCCGGAGTCGCGAACCCACGCCGAATTGTCATACAGGGATCCGGATGCGTCCGGCGTGGTTCCTATTCCGTAACCGGTTATTCGACTTTACCAGAAGGCCGGAATTGCCGAGGCATGCCGCCGAAACGTTACTCAAGGCGTGAAAGCTTCGATTATGGAGAAACTCACGGGAATCTGGTCGGCCGCGCCGACGCCCCTGTTTCCGGGACCGAAGGTGGACGCTTCCTCCGTCGACCGGATGGTGGAGCACCACCTGCGACTGGGTGTCCGGGGCCTCTTTCTCGCCGGGAGCTGCGGGGAGGGGACCCTGTTGCCGCCGGAGGAAAAACGCCGGCTGGTGCGGTCCGCCGCCGAAGCCTCGAACGGTCGCCTGGTCATCGCCGCCCAGGTGACCGATTCAACGCCGGAAAGGATCGGCCGCAATATCGAGGATGCGCGGGCCGACGGCGCCGACATCGCCGTCATCGGTCCTCCCGCAAACCTGGAGATCGAACATCCCGATCAAGTGGGGCAGTTCTATCTCGATGCGGTTCGGCGGAGTCGCCTCCCGGTCGGACTGTACGACCTGGGAGATCGGCGGGCGTACTCGATTCCCATCGATTGGCTGGACGACCTTTACCGGGAGCCCAATGTCCATCTGGTGAAGGACAGTTCGACCGATCCGGCCCGCCGAAATATCGCCCTTCGGGTTCGTGCGGACCGGGACGACTTCCGGCTGTTTAACGGCGATGAGTTCAATTGCGTCGAATACCTCAAGGCGGGGTATGACGGCTTGATGCTGGGCGGCGGGGTGTTCAACGGCTACCTGGCGGGAATGATTGTGGACGCAGTGGGCGCGCGCGACATGGAGCTGGCGAACCGCCTGCAGCAGCGTATGAACAAGCTGATGCACGCGGTGTACGGCGGACCCGAAGTTCAATGCTGGCTCAGCGGATTGAAGTATCTCTTGAAAACGATGGGGGTGTTCTCGACGCGACTGACGCTTTCGGAATATCCGTTCACCGACCGCTGCCGCGATGAGATTGCCCAAGTACTGAAAGTCGAACGGGATCTGCTGCTGCCGGCGCCCGGAGCGGTGAGCGTTCGGTGAAGAAGGCAACTTTAAACTGGTGACTGGATTCTGCCTATAAGTTTCCGTTGTCCGCAGACGGGTTTGGCGTCTGCGCCTGTATGCTTGCGATAACATTATCAATACCTGTATATCGGAAGGGGCGGGATGAATGGATGATCCATTTTCAAGCGCAGGGTTGTGTGACGGGCGTGAAGAAGCACAGGCAAGTGGTGCCCCTGTGATCACCGAATAAAGCCCTATTGGAGATTAGGATTTTCGTTACTTTTTTGGCTTACTATGAGAAAAGATACTTACTCCATTCACGTCCGCTGCGGTCTGGCGGCGACACTGATTTCGTTTTTCAGCCTTCTCGGCGCAATTGACCTTGGAGCTTCGGAGACGGAGAAGTTGAGCGTCCCGCCAAAGGAAATCGACGGGGTCCGGAAAAACGTTTTATTGCCGCCCGGGCCGAATAATCCTCGCAATAGCGAGGGCGATTTTATTGAGTTGGATGACGGGAGAATCCTCTTCATCTATACCCACTTTTACGGCGGTTCGGGTGATCACGATCCGGCCCGTCTCGCCTGGCGCGTCTCGCACGACCGGGGGGTGACCTGGAGCGAAGAAGATGAAATCATCGTAGAAGGAGAAGGGGACATGAACGATATGTCGGTTTCGTTACTACGGCTCGACGATGGGAGAATCGCCCTCTTTTATTTGCGGAAGAACTCGCTGGAGGACCTCCGCCCGTTGCTGCGCATCAGCGATGATGAAGCGGAAACCTGGAGTGAGCCGATCGAGATTATCACCGACGAGATAGCCGCCTATGTTGTTAACAACGACCGTGTGATCCAGACATCGAGCGGGCGCCTGGTCGTGCCGGCCGCCCTGCATCAGGGGGAGGACGGATCGTTCCTTTACCGGGGCAAGGCGTTGTGCTACCTGTCGGACGACAACGGTGAGACCTGGCGGCGGAGCCGGACGGTGCTGGATATGGAGCAGCACCCGGATGACGAAACCGGTCTCCAGGAGCCGGGCGTGGTGGAGCTCTCCGACGGTCGGCTGATGATGTTTAGCCGGACGGACCGTGGATCACAGTACATCAGTTTCTCCGATGACGAAGGAGATACCTGGTCACCGGTCGAGCCATCCAATATCATCTCGCCACGATCTCCCGCGTCCATGAAGCGGATTCCATCGACTGGAGACCTTCTGCTGGTGTGGAATGACCATTCCGAGTTGGACCCGGAACTCGAGGGGCGACGACGTACTCCGTTTACGGTAGCGGTTTCGAAAGATGAGGGCAAGACCTGGACCCACCGGCAGAACCTGGAAAACCATCCGGAGGGCTGGTACTGTTATACGGCGATAGCGTTTGTCGACGAGCACGTCTTGTTGGGCCATGTGGCGGGCCGCCGGTCCACCCCAGGCCGGCTTGCGACAACGCAAATCACGCGGTTTCCGGTCGAGTGGCTCTATGAGAATTAGGAAGGGTGTTCACCATGCCGTCCACCCCCCATCCACTGCAAGGTTGTGGCCGGTGATATAGGAGGATGCCGGTGACAGAAGAAACAGGACGGAGCCGGCGATCTCATCGGCCCGGCCGATTCGGCCCAAGGGCGTCCTGCTGGCGAGATTCGCCATAAACTGCGGATTGGCCTCCTGTTGGCTGGGGAACGGAAAGGGCCCCGGCGAAATGCAGTTGCAGCGAACTCCGCGGGCGCCCCAATGGGTGGCGAAGTAACGGGACATGGCCTGGATGCCGGCCTTTCCAACGCCGTAATCGATCGGGTTGGAGGAGAGGGGAGGCGGGTAGATCCTGGGTTCGGGAGCGATGGTCCCGTACATGCTGGAGAATAGGACGACTGCACCGCGTTCCGCGTCGGCCATCGCGGCGCCTACCTGCCGCGCGATCGAGAAGGTCGAGGTGAGGCCGACGTGATTGATCGCGTCGAACTCATCAGGTGCGAGATCGGCCATCGATTTGCCGGATGTTCGATAGGTCAGGATGACCAGACCGGACGGAGTGCCCCTTTTATGAAGCTGGGTGGTGATAAAGGCATCGGTCGCCTGTAAGTCGCTGACGTCGAGGGTCGCCGGGGTGGCGTTTTTCGCAATACCGGCCTGAGCGATAAAATCAGACGCCCTGTTGCCCAAGTCCACGCACAGGACCCTCGCCCCGGCTTCGACCAGGCGTTTTACAGAGGGCTGGCCGAGATGGCCCGCACCTCCAAAAACCCAGATATCATTCCCGGTTAAATCGAATCCCGTTAGGTGTTGCATAAAGAGTGAAAGAAGCGACGTTCCATTCTTGTTCCCCGCCTTCCACCGAGCACTGGCGGTGGACTCAGTAAAATCGACAGAAGGGGTTCATGGACAGGACATTCAACTGGGGAAAAAAACTGACCAGGGCTTCTATCGGCTGGGAGAGTGGAGTAGCGTTAACTGGTGATTCAACTTTACCAGAACACGCCATTTGTGTTCATTGCCTGTCCAATGGGACTGTTCTCCATTCAACAATGGAAAGAACACCTCGAAGGCTGCTGTATGAATACAGGTAATCAAAACAGGGGCAAGGGATTTTCGGTTGGCGGTGATCGACGGTTCCGGGCGAAATGCTCGGCCTTCACGCTCATCGAATTGCTCACCGTGATCGCGATTATCGGAATCCTGGCCGCGATCCTGATACCGGTTGTCAGCTCGGTAAGGGAAGCCGCCCGGCGCGGTGCGTGCACCGGCAATCTCCGTCAGATCGGCGTCGCCGTTCAGGCTTACTTCAACGAGAACGACGACCGTTTCTTCCCCTACGAGGCCCAGGTGTCGGGGAACTATAACAATTGGATCTACCATATATTCCCCTATGTGGGAGAGATCCGGGACGACGAGTCCCCGCCGATGGCGATCGGCGACAAGGATCTGTTTCGCTGTCCCTCGCACGACATTCCGAGTTCCATTCACGAGCGTACCTACAAGTGGAACAACTACCTCCGGTCGACTCAGGTGCTGGGAAATATGCCGACCCGGTACGCCGATGTCTCCGATCCGACCCAGACCATTATGGTTTTTGATCGAACCAAGGGTGACCGGATTGCCGACCGCCATTTTCATCTGTTCGAATCCGGTACCAGCAGCTGGCGTATGGCCTGGGACCGGAGTCAGGATGGTTTGTATATGGACGCTTACCCATTTCCCCACGGGAAACAGACGGTGAACCTTCTCTTCCTCGACGGTCATGTAAAGACGGCCCCGTATAACGAAGGGCATCCCACCCAGTGGTACCGTCCTTATTGAGGGTCGCCGGCGTGGGTCATCGAGTCCGAGTGCATCTAGTTTAACCCAAACCCTATGAAAACCGTAACCAACATACGAACAGAGAAAATCCTGCCGATTGCCGTAACTATCCTGACACTCTTCGGATGGTGCGGCTTAGCCGCCTCGATCGAATACGAAACGGAGTTCGATTGGACCCTTGTATACGACGCCGATGAACTCCCCGGCAATCCCGGGGCGATTCAGTACAGCGATGGAACATCGGATGCTTTTACCGAGCTGCTCAACCCGGAGAATTTGAACATGGAGCTTCGGAACGGACTTCTGGGGATCGATTCCACCGCCGTCGGACGGCTGATCATCGATGCGGGGCAGGACTCCCGGTTTCTATTGAACTCCGATTCCGGATACACGGCCGAGTTCCGCGCCCGCCTGATCGAAACCAGGAATACGACGGACACGCCCGATGAACTGCAGGCCGCCGCCCTGCAATTGAACGACGGACGTTCCGGGGAGGAGCACACCGTTCACCTGGGCCTGTTCACCTGGCCCCCGGAAAGCGGCCGGAACTGGGCGCAGTTGCGCGGGGGAGCCCGGACCCCGGCCATTCCCATCGGGGATGACTTCAACATCTACACGGTGACGGTCGCAGGAGGAGAGGTCACGCTCTACTTCAACGGCGCAGAGGTCGCGACGGTGCCGACATGGAACGTCGTCGAGCGGCCGCAGGTCTGGCTGGGCGACCTCGGTGCGGGCGGCCATACCGGTCATTTCGAGGTCGATTCTCTCAGAATCTACGACGGGGGAGCGGTCGCACCCAAGGACGCCGAACCGTACGAGTTTCCCGAACCGTATTGGATCCAGCCCTGGGAGGAGCCGAAGCCGGGAATCGTGGGGCTCGCCCATCAAGATGACGAGTTCAACCTGTCGTTTGAAACCCTGATCGGCGGGAGCTACCGGGTCGAAAGCAGGGACGACCCGGGAGGGGAAAGGAACGAACCGCCGGTGTCGATCATCGGCGACGGGGGCGTGGTGACGGCAACGGACGAGGTGGCCGGGATCGACCGAAGGTTCTACCAGGTCGTGCGCGAGGTTGAGGAGATCGTCTACGAAGAGGAATTCGATTGGGATTTTCGCTACGAGGGAGATGTCGATCCATTGTCGGAAGACGCGATCCAATACGGCAACGGCACCACGGGTCCGTTCGTTTTGGGTCACGACGATGTAACCGGCAAGTATCGCGTCGAAGACGGATTGCTGATGTTTGATATCCTTCTGCCGCGGGGAACCTTTGAAGTGCCGACCGATCAGTCCCGGTTCTTCATTGATGAAGCCGTCGGTTACACGGTCGAATACCGGGCGCGAGCTCGTCACTCGGATCATTACGGGGCGGCCAACTTGCAGATCAATTCGGGCTGGATGACGCATATCGCGCTCCTGGGATTCGAGACGCTCGAGCTGGAATTCGACGAAAACGGTGAAACGGTCACCCGCGAGGTGAACATTGTTCGCTTGACCAGCGACGGCCATACGCAGATCACCGAGTATCCGGTCGGGCAAGGCTTCAATACGTACACGATGATCGGTGACGAGGACCGCATCACGGTCTTTATCAACGGAGTCGAAGTCGGCACAACCGAAAACATTCAAACCGGCGTTGCGCGGAACTTTCTCTGGATGGGAAGTGCCACCGGCGCGGACCGGACCTCCCGTTACGATGTCGATTACCTGAGGATCTATACGGGAGGCGCCGTCAGACCGGTGTCACCGGTGTCGGACTAGACGGCCCCCCGGTTGCCGGCACGGGTGTGAGCGGCAACCGGGGATGGCCCGTTGAATGTTGGATTCGATGCAATCGGGTCATGAAGGTCGGTTTTTTTTCGGAGGACCACCCGCGAAGGTCCGGGAATAATCAGAAACAGGAAACCATGAAGCAACAGACAAGCAATCAAACCGGCAGGCACGTGTTTCGGTATCGGGTAATAAGCTCATTGGGCGTGATCCTGATGTTGGGGATCCTGGCGGTTCCGGCGCAAAGGGGCACGGCCCAGGAACTGACCTTGCATGAGCATCTCGAGGAAATCCCCGTGGCGCAGCGCGGACCGTTTGTCCGTCTGGGCGACGGCGGGATCCTGACGGTCGACCGTACGGATTCCCTGGTCTCCTACGACGAAGGGCGGACCTGGGAACGGTTTCCGATGTTCGGGGAATCCGAAGAGTACCGGATCTCGAATCGGGCGCTCCAGCGCACCGCCGACGGGGTGGTTGTTGTCGGTTTCAGCAATCCGGTGGAGCGACATTGGACCTGGGATTCTGAAATCAACGATGCTCCGGGGGCGATTCTTCCCACTTACGTCGTGCGCAGTCTGGATGACGGACGTACCTGGGAGAAACCGCAAAAGCTCCACGACGAGTGGACCGGATCCGTTCGCGATATGATTGTAACCAGCGATGGAAAAGTGGTCTTTACGACCATGATGATGCGCAACGATCCGGGACGGCATACTGTATTGACGTATACGAGCGATGACGCGGGAGAAACCTGGCAGCGGAGTAATATCATCGACCTCGGGGGCGTGGGCAACCACGGCGGCGTGACGGAAGCGACGCTCGAAGAGCTTACGGACGGCCGCTTGATGAAACTGATCCGCACCAACTGGGGCGAATTCTGGCGGGCGGAATCGAAGGACGGGGGGCTTTACTGGCACCCGATGGGGCCCAGCGGAATCCCCGCCAGCAGTACTCCGGGAATCCTCACACGCCTGGAAAGCGGACGGCTCATGTTGATCTGGAACCGGCCGACTCCGGAAGGCGAGGAGGAATACCGGATGGTGGGCGGCGACAACATCTGGTCTTCGGTGCCGACCAGCAACCACCGTTCGGAGCTGTCGCTCGCCTTTTCCGAAGACGATGGCGAAAGTTGGAGCGATCCGGTCGTGATCGCGCGAATCGAAACCGGCGGCTACCGGAGCCGGGCGATGCCGAGGCACGAGATCGCCTACCCGTTTGCGTTCGAAGCGTCGCCGGGAGAGGTGTGGGTGGTTTCCTGGCGGGGACCGCTTCGGGCGAAGTTCTACGAGAAGGATTTTGTCGGAGCAGGGGAGTGACCGTCGGTGAGTAGGACGGTTCCCGGCCCGGCGATCCGGATGATGAAAGCAAACATGTCTGAAACATCTTTTCGGGAAATTGGCTCGAACGACGGTGGAAATTCGAATTCGCGATCCCGCGTGTTCGATCCCGGCCGCCGGCGTTTCCTGAAAACGTCGCTGGCGGGCGCGATAACCGCCGCCTTCTTTCCGGCGACCGGATGGGCCCGCGACGGAGGCCGCGGGCTGCCGAAACGAACCCCGGAGGCATCCGCCGTTTACCGTCGCCTCTACGGCCCCCAGGCGGCGATTACCATACCGTTCAAGGCAAACGATGAGATTGACTACGAAGCCTTGAGGAAATGGACGGACTTCATATGCGACAACGAGGATCCCCCGATCCTGTTCTTTACTTATGGCGACGGCGAAATCGATGTCCTAACCGAAGAGGAGATAGCCCGGGTCAATTTGACCGTGTCCCGTCAGGCGGAGGGGCGCGCGCTGGTGGTGGGGGCGACGGGCCCCTGGTGGACCGGCCGGATGGTTGATTTCATCAAGCGAATGGAGGACGGCGGGCTGGAGGCGATCAATCTTCATTTCAGCCATCGGATCCGCCGCGAGGATCAGTTGCTTTCCGCTTACGAACGAATCGCCGACGAGACGTCCATTCCCCTTTTAATCTACGACGACGATCAATTGCCGACCGGAACGATCGTCCGATTGGCGGGAGTTCCCCAGGTTGCCGGGGTCAAGTCGCATGCGTCGTTGTACGCCTTCTACGAGCAGGTCCGCCGGACCCGCGACGCGGAATTCGCCGTTCTGGGGGCCGGGCAGATGAAACAGTTTCTCTACGGCGGCCAGGTCGGATCGCCGGGCTACCTCTGTCCGATCGCGCCGGTCGCGCCCCGTGTGAGCATGCGGTTTTACCGGGCGGTCGAAAAAAGAGATTGGGACACGGCCCGGGCGATCGTCGTGGACTATGAGGAGCCGCTCCTGGAGGCGACGATTCCGCTGCGCTACCCTCAGGCCTACAAAGCCATGTTGTATTTGGCCGGTCATTACCCGACTCATCGCGTGCGGCCGCCGCGGATCACTCCGTCGGTGGAAGCGTTGGAGGATCTGCGAAACTTTTTGCAATCACGGCAGATTATCGGTGAGAGTTGACCGTGGCCGGGGCGGCGGCCTCGACCGCCTGTGGAATCGGGTAGAACGGGCCCGGTCCGGTGTCGGACTCGAGAAGGTTTTACAAGTCGGAAATAGTATGAATAATAAAAAGTTGAGTTTTTCAGTGGGCGTCGTGTTGCTTGCGGCTTCGGGGTGGGTTTCCGTTATGGCGCAATCGATTCCGGACAGGTGGAATTACGATGTCGAGCTGCACGAGAATCTGGTCCCGGTCGAAAACATGCCCATGGGCCCGTTTGTCCGCCTTGGCGGGGATCGTATTCTCGCGGTGGACCGCAACGAGGTGCTGATCAGTGACGATGGCGGGGAATCCTGGGAGGCGAACCCGGTTTTCAGCGATCCTGATGCGTTTGAAATGCCCGCCCGGGCGGTGGCGCGAACGGACGATGGGGTCGTGGTGATCGCGTTCTACAATCTCGCCGAACGGCACTGGACCTGGGACGACGACCTGCGGGACGCACCGGGCGCACGCCTGCCGACTTATGTGATGCGAAGTACGGACGACGGCGCCACCTGGGAGGAGCCGGTGAAACTGCACGACGAATGGACCGGATCGGTGCGGGACATGATCGTGACAGGCGAAGGTAATATTGTTTTCACAACCATGATGATGCTGAACGATCCCGGGCGTCACACCGTATTGACCTATATGAGCGACGACGGCGGAGAAACCTGGCATCGCAGCAATATTGTCGATCTCGGCGGCGCCGGTCACCACGGAGGAGTGACGGAGGCAACGCTGGAGGAACTGCGGGACGGCCGCCTGATGAAACTGATACGCACGAACTGGATGGAGTTCTGGCGGGCGGAATCGAACGACGGCGGCCGCAGTTGGCATCCGATGGGGCCGAGCGCGATCCCCGCGAGCAGCGCCCCCGCCAAGATCAGGCGACTGGAAAGCGGACGTTTGCTGCTGGTCTGGAATCAACCGTATCCGGAAGGAGAGGACTCCTACCGGATGGTCGGGGGCGACAACGTTTGGTCGGCGGTGCCGGTCAGTAATTTCCGCGCCGAACTTTCGATGGCGTTCTCCGATGATGACGGAGAAAGCTGGTCCGATCCTGTCATCATCGCCCGTACCGATACCGGCGGTTACCGGAGAACGGGTGCCGGGGGAGAGAGAGAATATATGCCGCAAAAGGAGGTTTCTTATCCCTATGCCTTTGAACCGGCGCCGGGGGAAATCTGGGTGACCACGGCCCGGGGCCCGCTCCGGGCGAAGTTTTACGAACGGGATTTTGTCGGCGGCGACGAATAATCGTCCGTCCCGTCTTGATACGAACGAGATTCTTGCCGTGCCTTTATTCGGAATTCGTGATTGCAGGACGCTGGTGACCGGGGTGTTGAGAAGCCGTCGTCGACGACTGCCTTCAATTGTGGCCGCAGCGGGTGTTCTATCCATAATCCCGCTTTTGGGAGAACCGGTAGACGAGCCGCGGATACTGGTTGAAGAGGCCTGGGTGGGCCGGAACGTGCTCGTAAGGGAGGCCGGCGAATGGGAGCGCTACACGCTGGGACGATCGGAGGGTGGCGTTTTTCTGCGACTGCAGCACAGTGCCGATCGCGGGATCTCCTGGAGCGAACCCGAACCGTTGGCGCGTTTCTTTGACGAAACGGGCGGCGCCGTGGCCACTTTGGAAGACCGGGACGGTTCGGTGCATGTCTTTCTTCAGCGAAGGCGGCCCGGGTGGGGGCCGGGGGGTCCCATGGTGGACCGGTTCATCGATCTATGGCACGCGCGTTCGGAACCGGGCCGGACGGACTGGACGGAACCGCAACTGGTTTTCGAAGGCTATGTCGGCCATTTGTCGAAGGCGGTCCAAATGGAAAGCGGCCGCATCGTTCTCCCTTTTGGATACTGGGGGGAAGACCGGACCTACGGACCGCCCTACGGACCTCACACGCTGATCACCAAGTATTCGGACGACGGTGGGACGACCTGGAAACGTTCCGCGAGCGAATTGACTTCGCCGGTTTACGAAGGTTACAACGGCCTCAATTACGGGGCCTGCGAACCGACGATCGCCGAACTGGGTGACGGACGGTTGTGGATGCTCTTTCGGACGCAGACCGGCTACCTGTACGAATCGTTTTCGCGCGACGGCTCGCAGTGGACCCCGGCGCGGCCGTCGCGTTTTCACGCATCGACCGGACCGCCGGAACTGACGCGCCTGCCCGACGGGCGCTTGATGCTGTTTTGGAACAACGCCGCGATGCCGCCCCGGGTGGAAGGGGCCGGCGTGTATGGCGGACGGGATGCCTTGCATGCGGCGATATCCGAGGACGACGGCGAAACGTGGATCGGATTTCGCGAGATCTACCTCGATCCGGCGCGCAACGAAACGCCGCCGCGGCGCGGAGACCGGGGCACCGCTTATCCCGAAGGCATTGTCGACGGGGAGGATTATGTGTACGTGGTTTCGGGGCAGGCGCGACGCGTGTTGCTGGCGATCGATCCCGACTGGCTTTACGAAACCGGTCGGCGAAGCGATTTTGCAAAGGGGCTCGAAGACTGGTCGGTTTTCAAAGCCTTCGGTCCGGCCGAGGGTTGGTGGAGGGACCGGGTGCGGGGCGCTGTTGTGGCCGAGGATCCGGACGAACCGGCACTCCACGTGCGCCGTCCCGACGACTGGGACCCGGACGGCGCGGTCTGGAATTTCCCGACCGGGCACGCCGGCTCGGTGAGCTTCCGTTTGAAACTGAACGAGGGATTCGACGGAGTCGCCGTCGCCCTGGCGGACCGGTTTTTCGACCCGTCTGATGATTCGGGCGAGGCGCACGCCGTTTTCGGTTTGCGGATCGACGGCGACGGGCGGTTGCCCGGCGGACACGCGTTCTCCAAGGGGGAATGGCAAACGGTAAGTCTGGAGTGGGACCTCTCGCTCGCGCGATGCGAGGTCGTGATCGACGGCGAGACGGCGGTCGGCCTTTCGCCGCGGAATCTCACCCGGAACGGAATCAATTATTTGCGTTTTCGGTCCACCGCCGGGCGCCGGGACCCTGAAGGGGTGTTGATCCGAGATGTCCGGGCGGCCGTGAGCGAGCGCAAGCCGGTGACGTGGCAGGGGCGGGAGGGGGAGTGACGGTGTGTTCCGAACCCGACGGGATGCGCGAGGACCCGTGGGCGCGGGGAATCGCGGGGAGAGGTAATCGAGTTCGCAGGCGATGCCGCCAATGAGACTGTAATGAATCCGGCATGACGCCGGAACGACGAACACTAAAGTCCTATGCTATCAAATCCTTTTATTCACCTTGCCGGGGCGTTTGGCGGGCGCTTCCTTATGTATGCCTTTCCCGTGTTGCTGCTCATCGCTCCTCTGATCGTTCACGCCCAGACGTGGACCGACGAAACGTTTGATGATTTTGAACGGGGGCAGTTCGATGCCGGGGGACAGAATCTGTTTGTCACTCACGACGGGAAGGTGCGGACGATTCACCGTTTCGACCTGAACGACAGCGGGCATATCGATCTGGTCTTTAACAATACCCACGATACTTCGACTTTCCACGAAGCCACGGAGGCGTGGATCGGACCGGATGGAAATCTTGAGCACGGGGATCTGGCGGTGCGGGGAAGCATCGCGGTCGAGATGGCCGATCTCAACAACAACGGGTTTTCCGATTTGGTTTTCTGCCCGAATTTCAGCCACATTCAGAATAGCCGCCGGTTTTTGACCGTCATTGTGGGCGGTCCCGACGGTTGGCCGGCCCATCGGGCGGGCGGGTTGCTGCCGGTCGGCGCACGGCCGAAAGGGGTCGCCCTCGGCGATGTCACCGGGAATGGCTGGAAGGATATTATCGCTCTCTGCGATTCCGAGCATCCGGATCATAACGAGGTGTTGCGGGTCTTCAAAGGGAGCGAGGACGGGTTCTCACGGATGCGTTTCGAAGATATTCCCGTGCCCGGAGCGATCGTCATGGCCGGCGCCGACTTTAACCGCGACGGGGTGTTCGACCTCGCGGTATTGACCCTGGATTCCAAGGTGATCGTCGTGTGGGGCGATCCGGAAAATGAAGGCGGCTCTGAGGATCGTCCGCGGTGTGTGATCGACTTGCCCGAAGGAACGCTGACCCTTGCGGCGGGAGACGTGAACGGCGACGGCCGGCCGGATCTTGCCGTCGGTACCAATCATGGCGTGGTCCACCTGATTACCGGACTGGACGATCCGGACCGTCAGCAGGTGCGGACGGTCGAAGCGGATCATGCGAGCCATCTGACCATCGCCGACCTCGACGGCGATGGCTATCCCGACTTGGTGGCCACCTATTTGGCGACCGCCGTAGCGCTAGGAGGAGAGGCCGGCGAAGCGGCGGAGGCGGGACACTCGGTCGTCTTTTGGGGCGGCCGCGACGGGTTTTCAGCCGACAGAAGGACCGCGCTCGATGTTGACTACCCCCGGGCGACGGCCGCGGGGGATATGACGGGCGACGGACATCTGGATCTGGCGGTGGCGATCTATCAATCCGAAGAAACTTACGCGGCGGACTCGGTGGTTTACCTGGGGCGCGGCGACCGTCGTTTCGAACGGCATCCGGCGGGCGTCCCGACAACGGGCGCCGCGGACGCCGCCATTGCGCCGGCGGACGATCACCGCCCGGCGCGGGCCGTTTTTGCCAACAGCCTGGGCGGAACCGTGGGGGAGCGGGTTCCGGTGCAGATCTATTGGGGCGAAGAGGGAGGGTTCGATCCGGAGAACTCTTCCGAAATCCCCTTTGTCTCCGCGTACGAGGCGACCGCGGCCGATTTCAACGGAAACGGCTACGTCGACCTGATGATTCTCAACGCGGGTCACGGCCGCCAGGTTCACAATCCGGACGAAGGAGCGAATATCTTCTGGGGCGGCCCGGAGGGTTTTTCGCATGACGATAAAACAGTGCTTTCCGAAGAGCACCTCGCAACCAGCAATGTGGCCGACCTCAATCGCAACGGCCACCTCGATATCGTTCTGGGTTCGTTTCAACGAAGCGATCCGGACGCCAACTACCTTGCCATCTATTACGGTTCGGAAGACGGGTACACCATAGAGAACCGGGCGATCGTTCCGTTGGACCGTCGTTCGGTCGGGACGGTTGTCGCCGATTTTAACAAGGACGACTGGCTCGACATCGCCGTGGTTTGTTACAACACCCACCGGGTGTTCATTCTCTGGGGATCGGATGACGGATTCAGCAGGGAGCGTAAGCAGGTGCTCGAGGTTCCGGGCGCCATTGCCATCGAAACCGCCGACCTCAATTCGAGCGGACACCTCGACCTGATCGTCGGATCGTACAACGACCCGGTAACGATGGAGCACGATACGGGTATTTTCATTTTCTGGGGAAGCGAAGAGGGCTTCTCTCCGTGGAACCACCAGTGGCTGCCGGGCATGACACCGCTCGGCTTTACCGTGGCGGATTTTGACAACGACGGCTACCTCGACCTGTTCAGCCCGCACTATCACGCGGACGGCCGGCGGGAGGCCATACCGAGCTACCTCTACTGGGGAGGACCCGACGGATTTCGTTACGACAACAAGACCCTTCTGATCAATGACAGCGCCGACGACTCGATCGCCGGAGATTTCAACGGCAACGGACTCATGGATCTGGCCGTGGCCAACCACGCCCGGCACGGGGACCACCACACGACGTCGAAAGTCTTCTACAACGACGGCAACCGGTTCCGCGATCCGGAAGTGACCGAGCTCCCGACGAGGGGAACCCATTGGATGTACCACCAGGACACCGGCCATATTTACCACCGGCGCTGGGAGCAGGAGTACCGGTCGGGGACCTTTGAGTGGACGCAACCGCGCGCCGGAGGGCGGCTCGAGTACGATGCCGAAATTCCGGGGGATTCCAAAATCGTTTTTTCGGTGCGCTCGGCCGTGGATTCGGCCGGTCTGGAGGCTGCGCCCTGGCGCCGGCCCGACGGGGGGAATTTCCCGTTGCACGAAGGCGATCGGGTGCTCCAATACCGGGCCACATTCATCTCCGACAACGGCGACCGATACCCGATCCTGGAGCGAGTGAAGGTTTCGGTTGAATGACCCGGTGTCCCCGTTCGCCAGGTTCCGCCTGGCGCGCAACGTCCTCGTGGCGTCGGGCGGGGGAATGGGAATGCTACACGCCGCGGAGAATGAACGGTGGTTATTTATCTTCGGCTCAAACTCAAGAAATACATAGAAAGGAAATTTTTAAAATGCATCAAAATAATGTTTGACATTAATTATTTTTTTTGGATTTTATCCCGGTGATCATAACCCATATGTTACCTCCTCAAACACCCCTCCTCCCGACAATCCAATCGAACCCGCTGGTGCCGGTGCCGTTTTGTCCGGCTCCTCGAAATAATGTAACGGGTTCGGCTGCCGGTGCGTTTCGAGTGGGTGTCATACTCTCTCTCTAACGTTACGGCCTTTTCACGTAACAGTCCCCCCCGGCGCGATGTCGGCGGGGGAGGGTTTTCGTGCGCCCGGCGAACGCGGCCGTCACTAATCACCCCCCACATTCTTTCCCGACACCCTCACTTAGGAGCGGCTTCTTGCCGCGAAAACCCGGTCTTCCATCGTGTCAAATCGTTCGGACCTATCCATCAATGAATACGATTCCCTTCCTTCATTTCTTCGTCGCAACACT
>PWMU01000191.1 GCA_003558065.1 Opitutia bacterium
GGCGGCCGCTATCGGCCTTCTCGCAATCGGTCCGCTTCAGGCCGAAAAACTGACCTTTATCCCGATCGACGGTGATCGTTCCAAAGTCTCGATCGACGGAACCTCCAACGTCCGTGACTGGGACGCACAGTCTGAAAAGATTCAAGGCATGATTGAGATTGAAGCGAACGGCTTCTGGGCGAACTCAAAGACCGTCCCCGCCAGTCTGCTGGCCAACGGAAGCCCCGCCATAGAAGCGACCGTCCGGATTCCCGCCGCCTCCCTCACCAGCGACAGCAGGCGTCTGACCTCGAACATGCATGACTATCTGGAGGTGGATGACCATCCCTACATTGAATTCAAGCTTGGCTCGGTCGAGCTCGTCTCCGATAACGGCTCCGTACCGGAAGGCGAAGTGGATTCGTTCACCACCCGGGTCAAAGGCGCGCTTACCGTTAGCGGCGGCACCCACGAAATCGAATTTCCGGTTGAGTGGAAGCGCGACGGGGACCGGATCCATCTGACCGGGGAAACCGAACTGAAAATGTCCGATTTCGGAATTGATCCGCCGACCCTGATGTTCGGCACCCTGCGTACGGCTGATGAGTTGAACGTCGTCTTTGACTGGGTCCTGGCTCCCGAATAACCGAAGCAAGTGTAAGAGAGCTTATCCGGCACCGAACCGAAGAGTCCCGACGCAAAGCCACGCGGCTGCAATCCCAACCTGGAACCAACATGAGTCTCATCCACCACAGCCAACTCGGCATCCTGGCGACCGTCGCGGCGGTCGCCGTTGCCGGACTCGGGCCGCAGCTTGCCGCACAGTCCCAAAGCGTCCGCTTCGAAGTCATGAATCCTGTGGAGGTCCGGCTCGCAGGGAGCTCGACCCTCCACAGTTGGGACTGTGTCGGAGACCGCCTCGACCTTTCCACCAGCATGGATCTGGCGCGGAACGAGTTCCACGCGGCCGTCGATGCCGCCTGGGACCAACAGCTGCCCCTTCCCATCGACTTCAATGGCCAGGAAGTGATCAACGGAGCTCCGCAACTCAACGGCGCGCCGATTGTGGTCAAGGTCCCCATTGAATCCCTGGAATGCGGCAGGTCCCGCATGAAGCGAGACCTTCGTGACACGGTAAAGTACGAGCAATATCCGGTCATCGAGTACGAACTGGAAGCGATTCGCGGAACGACCCTTTCCGAGGAAGACCCGGACACCCTGAAAATGGAGGTAACCGGAAAACTGACGGTCGCCGGGGTGAGTCGATCCGTCGAGCACCACGTGGAAATCACACGACTCGGAAAAGACTCGTTTGAAGTCAGGGGCGACCTGGACCTGAAAATGGACTGGTTCGACATGGAACCTCCAAGCGCGTTCTTCGGGATGCTGAAGGCCCACAACGCCTTTCAGGTCGAATTCCTCTTCCAGGCCAGAGTTTATAATTTCGAAACGGCCGCCAGAGATTGACCCGGGCACAGGAACGATCTCTCGCCTCCCCGGGGAGCGCTCGGGCGGGATGGATGCCGACAGGCCGGTTGCACGGACCATAAGTCACGCAAGGCGGTCCCGTCGACGAATCGACGGACCGCGTTGAGAATCAGCTCATCACAGGCCGCCGCCTCACCCCGGCGCAATGCCAGATTTCGATCCGCGACCTTTTGGAGCTGATCGATATTCCACAGGTAAACAGCCTTCAGGTTTCCCGCGGAGGGATCGATGTCGCGGGGCACCGCCAGATCGATCAGGAAGAGAGGCCGGCCCCGGCGCGAGACGAGGCTTTCCCCCGTTTCCTTTCCGCCCACCACATAATGCGGCGCCGCGGTCGAACTGATCACGATATCGGCCTGCCGGAGCGCACCCGGCAGATTCTCAAAAGGCACGGCATGTCCCTCAAACCTCGCCGCCAGGTCGCGGGCGCGGTCAAACGAACGATTACACACCAGGATACGGCCGGTTCCCTGTTTGGAGAGATGGCGGAGGGTCGTCTCACCGATCTTTCCGGTCCCGACAACCAGCATGGTCTTGTCGCTCAAGTCGGAACCGAAAATCCGCCTGGCCAGCTCGACCGACACCGAGCCGACGGAAGCCGGACAGCGCCCGATGCCCGAGCGGCGGCGGACGCTCTTGGCAACCGCCAGCGCTTTTTGAAAAGTGCGATTGAGGTATTTACCTGTTGCTCCGGCGGCATAAGCCGCCTGGTACGCCCGTTTGACCTGAGCGGAGATCTCCGTCTCCCCGACCACCAGCGAATCGAGGCTGCCCGCAACCCGGAAGAGGTGCTCGAGGGCCTCTTCACCGCGGTACAAATAGAGAAACCGCTTCAACTTCCCGGCCTCCATCGCCTTTCCGGCAAATCCGGCGACCGAGGCGAAGCTTTCCACCGGATCCGTCAGCCCGTAAGGACAAACGGCATACAGCTCGGTACGGTTGCAGGTACTGAGCAGGACCCGTTCGTTTAAAGAGGGAAACCTGTTCCCGAGATCCCGGGTCGCCGCGCCCAGCCGCTCCGGCGCAACGGAAAAACGCTCCCGCACCTCCAACGGCGCGCTCTTGTGATTCAGGCCGACTGCGAAAAGCTCGTTCATTCGGCTTGCCTTCCGTTGGCGGGGTCGCGATTTCCCTGAACCCCCAGCGGGATTTCCGCCGGGCCGGCGCTCCCGCCCGCTCCGGCCACGGCCGGCGTCAGCGCGGAAGTAAGCCGCATGGCCCGGCGTCGCTTCATGGTCACCGCCACGCACGCTCCGACAAAAAGAGCGTCGAGAGCCACGACGAGCCCGATCCATTCGACTCCGCCGGAACCGAAACCGTAGCTGTGCAAACCGGCGCCGAGAACGAAATTCACGCCGAACCAGGCCATGAGAATGCCGTTGAAGCAGAGACAGGCGGCTACCGCCATGCCGAAATTCCCCCACCAGCCCGCCAATTTGCCGTGCGTGGCGAATATGTAGAGCAGCAAGGCGATCAACGCCCAGGTTTCCTTGGGATCCCAGCCCCAGAAGCGCCCCCAGGAATAATTCGCCCAAACCCCTCCCAGGATCGTGCCCAATGCCAGGAAAAGGATGCCCAGTTGCAGCACCCGGTAGAGCAGAAAGTGCACTTCCGAATCCTCCCCGATAGTCTCTGGAGCCAGCACATAGCGGCCCAGGATATAGTGCCCCATACCCAGCGCCAGGGCGAACGCCGCGTAGCCGAGCATGATCGTCACCACGTGCGTCACCAGCCAGAAGTTGTCCCGCAGAACCGGCGGCAGCGGATTGATGTTCGGGTCGAGCACCGTCGGGAAGAGATCGGCCAGAATCAAGGTCATCACCGCCAGCGGCGCCGCGCACAAGGCGTAAATGCGCGCTTTATAGACGGCTTCGAACAGGATCGCGAACAGGCCTATGGAAAGGGCCGTCCACACCACCGTTTCGTACATGTTGGTTACCGGTGCCCGCTCGGCGATCCAGGCCCGGAGCCCGAACCCGTAAAGATTCAGAACCAGCCCCATGGCAAACAAAGCCATCCCGATCCGGTAGGTCCGGTTCGGCAATAAAAACACGAAGGCGGTCAGGTAAAAGATCCAGGCCAGCCGGAACGGGTGGAGGTTGTTGTAATGAATCTCCCGAGCCACCGCCGCTTCCGTGAGGTACTCGTCCTGTGGCGCGAGGTTGCGCAAAGTCGCGCGCAATTCGCGCGAGGCATCGCTAAAAGCCGCCGCTTCCCCGGCAAGGTAGGCATCGGACATCGCTCTGAGTTTTTGCACCAGGTCCGTCGCTGTTTCCCGGTCGTAGTGCTCCGCAGCCATCAAAGGCGTGGTCCAGCGCTCGGACGGATCGTGCGGGTGTGGCACGATCGCCATGCCCTCTCCCGACATGATCAAATTCAGAAGATCCATCCGCCTGAGAACCGTTTCGGCGTGGTCCTCCAAGGACGTCAGATCGCGGTCGGCCGCCCGTTTGTCCTGGATCGAATGAAAGAGCTCCGCCATCCGCGGGTTGGCCA
>PWMU01000138.1 GCA_003558065.1 Opitutia bacterium
CAGGCCGGGGCGTTCACCCGGCTCGTGCGCGAATACAGCGTCCCGGAACACCGGATACGGCAGTTTGACCTCAGCATGCCTTCGGTGGATGTGACTCCCGGAGAATTATTCATGTTGCCGGTGACGGTTACCAATTATTCGGGCCGGCGCCAGCAGCTCGTTACCCGGCCGGTCCTTCCGGACGGTTTTACTTCGGAAACCCCGGACGAGCTGGTCTTCGAGCTGCCGGCCTACGAGCAGGCGACCATCCGCAGGCAGGTGCGGGCCGGGGACGCTATCGCTCCGGGCGTTTATCATTTTTTCGAGGAGGTCGACTGGAATGACGAGCGCCATTACGCCTGGGGACAGGCGCATCACCGGAAAAGCCCCCGTCTCGACTTGGATTCGGCCGTGTTGGAGGGGGTCGTCTATGCCGGAGGTATCGAGTTCCTGGATGCTGTCGATCTGTCCGGGTTTAAGACCGTTGTTTTCGGAAAGGACGCACCGGCCCTTGAAGTGGACTGGGCCCTCTACCTGTACAACACGTTGCGGAGCGCTACGGGCGCCCGTATGAGCCGGCATCGTCATGACCAAGTGGATGCGGAGCTGAAAAAGCAGAACCTGCTGCTCCTGGGCCGTTCGGAAAGCAATCCTCTCATCGCCGAACTCGAAGAGAAAACCGGCCTCCCCGTCGATCCCGGGACCCTGTCCGAGGGCGAGGGCGCGGTCATGATGGTGGAGAGCCCCTTTCAGGAGGATCGGAAGATCCTCCTCGTCACGGGAGGGGATGCCCGCGGGGTGGAAAAGGCGAGCTCCGACCTGATCTTCCGTTATTGGAGGCACGCAAAGGAGGCCGTCAGTTTCCGTGAGGGAATGGACCCGGTGGAGAGTGAGTGGTACGCCGTCGAGGAACCGGAACGCCCGGGATCCGCCCACCTGGTCATTGAAGGCCCGGCGGAGGCGCGGGTCGGGGATGAGGTTCGCTTCGCGGTGTTGACCGCCACGGAACCGCCTTCGCCTGCCGGGGAGATCCGGGTCCGGGCTGTCACGAACGACGGGACCGAGATCGACCTCGGGACCACGGGTTCATCCGGAGAGCTTTCCCACCGGTTCGAACAGGCGGGCGATTATCGTGTCGAGCTCTCCGGGGACCGGGCCGGGGAAGGGGTTGTGATTCAGGTGCGGAATAACTGAATGAACCGGGACACGAAGACTCCGGGCACGGAAATCCCGTGCCCGGTTGAGCGGGTATGGCGGTTTCCTTTCAAGAGGGTTTTCCCCTCGCCGGCGGCGCGACTGGCGGGGATTCCCGGGTATTGGCTGGTGCATGGGCTTTACCGCATCCGTGTCATTGGCAGGGAGCATCTTCCCGAGTCGGGCGGGGTCCTCCTCATCGGCAACCATGTTTCGTACGCCGACGTTTTCGTCCTTCAGGTGGCCGTCCCACGCCCGCTCCGGTTTGTCGGGGCGTGGTGGTTGTTTGAAAAGTGGTGGGTGAGGTGGTTTGTGCGGCTCTACCGGGTGATTTCCATTTCGCCGAGGCGGCCCCGCGAGGCCCTTCGGCGGACGGCCGGTTGCCTGCGCGACGGCGAGGTGGTGTGTCTTTTTCCCGAAGGCAGGATCACCCGCGACGGACGGATTCAGGAGTTGAAACCCGGGTTCCTGGCGATTGCCGAAGAAGCGAAGGTACCGGTGGTTCCCTTCCATCTCGGCGGCCTGTGGGGTTCCGTCCTTTCGTACTCCGGGGGACGGGTCGGCTCGAAAATTCCCTCGACCCTGAGGCGGAAAGTCACCCTGACGCTCGGAAAGCCGCTGACGCCGGAGGAAATGACTGTCGAGGCGGCCCGCCGGCGGGTTCTTGAGTTGGGGCAGGCAGCGGAACAGGAGGATCCCCACGGTTAGGCCATGCTTTTTTTGCCGTCGAAACCGTACCGACACGTAACCAGGAGCTGAAAACCAATTGAATCCCTTCTTCCGGTTCCTTCGTAGGCCTGTCCGTGAGGACAGGGAAAATTCGTAGGCCTGTCCGCGAGGACAGGGAAAATTCGTAGGCCTGTCCGTGAGGACAGGGAAAATTCGTAGGCCTGTCCGCGAGGACAGGGAGAACCGGGGTGATCGCTCTCACAACGCACCATCCCCAACGGAACAACCGTGATCACGGATGCTCGAACGGACAAGACGCCCGCTCCCCGCCCCTCAACACAGCGCGCGGAGCAGGGCGTAAAGCAGGCGGAGCCGCGGGGTCGGGACGTTGTGCCGGACGGCTTCGCGCAACGGGGCCTCCCAGATCGACTCGATTTCGACGGAGCGCCTTTCGAGGAAGTCGATCAGGCTCGATGGGCGATAGGGGCCCATGGGGCGGGTGATGTCGATCTGGCGCTCCAGGAACGCGTCGTCGATACGAATACCCGCCGCCCCCGCGATCGCCTGGATTTCGGTCATGAGGGCTTTGATCTCATCGGTCATTCCCGGCAAGGCGAGAAGGCGTTCGGTGTCGATGCCGCCGGCGGCAATGGTGAGGCCGTTGAACGGAACGTTCCAGACGAGCTTGCGCCAGCGGGTTTCGAGGAGGTCTTCGGCCAGGCGGCAGTCGATGCCGGCGCTGCGGAATGCCGCGGCGATTTCACGGGTCCGTTCTTCCGGCGGGCGGCGGTATTCGCCCAGGGTCAGGCATCCGGGGAAAAAATTCTTCACGGTGCCCGGGGCCACACGGTTGAGGCAGATGAAGCAAAGGCCGCCCAGGATCCGTTCGGCTCCGAAGGTTTCGGCCAGGAAGGGCTCGTTATCCAGCCCGTTCTGCAGGGTGAGGATGGCGGTGCCATCGTTGAGCAGGGGCGGGAGCAGGGCGGGCAGGGCCCCATTGGAAGTGGTTTTGAGCGCGACGATCACCAGATCCGCCGCACCGATGCTCTCGGGCGACGCGTGAGCGTTGACACGATCCAGGTGGATCTCGCCGTCCGGGAGCAGCAGGCGCACGCCCTCGGCCCTGACGGCTTCGTAATCCGAACGGACCAGGAAATGAACGTCCTTGCCGCCGCGCGCGAGCATCCCGCCGTAATACAGACCGACTGCGCCGCTCCCCACGATCGCTACCTTTTCAAACCCCATGGCTGATTGAATGCGATTCCGGCAAAAGGAAAATCAAGGGCCCGTCGAGCTGTCGATGCGGGGCCGCGCCTTTTCCAGCGCTTCCGCGACATTCGGGGGGACGAAGTGGGCGATGTCGCCGCCGTACTTGCTGACCTGCTTGATCAGGCGGGAACTGGTGTAACTGTAGGATTCGTGGGGCATCAGGAAAATGGTTTCCATTTTCGGATAGAGGCGCCGGTTCATGAGCGCCATTTGAAATTCGTATTCAAAATCGGAAAGTGCCCGCAGGCCGCGAATAATCGCCACCGCTCCCTGCGCCTGGGCAAACTCGATCAGGAGGCCTTCAAAAACGATGGCGGTGACTCCTTTTCGACCCGCCAGGTTTTCCTGGATCAGGGCCAGGCGCTCGTCTTCGGGAAAAAGGGGGCGTTTTTCGATGTTGCGAGCGACCGCCACGACAACCTCCTCGAAGATCCGCGAAGCGCGGTCAATCACGTCGAGGTGTCCGTAGGTAACGGGATCGAAGGTTCCTGGATATATGCCGAGCTTCATTTTTTTTTGAGCGACCTTTTCTTTTTTCTTTGCTATCAATCAAGGCTCCCGATCAATTTCAGTGAAAATGATTTCCGGAAGAATGACAACTCTCACTTGCTGGCGGCTATGAACCTGCCGAATCTCCTGACGCTCTCCCGCGTACCGTTTCTCTTCGCCATCGTGGCGCTCATGCTGGCTGAATGGCCGGCGGCCGCGAGCCTCGCGCTGGTGTTCTTTTTCCTGGCCGGCATTACCGATTGGCTGGACGGAGCGATTGCTCGCAGGCAGGGGCTCGTTTCGGATTTCGGAAAACTGATGGACGCGTTGACCGACAAGATATTGGTGGTGGGGTTGATGATCGCCATCGTCGCCTTCGGGCTCGCCCCGGCGTACACGGTTTTCCTGGTGCTGCTGGTGCTTTCCAGGGAGTTCCTGATCACCGGAATGCGGATGATGGCGGTGACGCGCGGGATTGTTGTCGCCGCGGAAAAGGCGGGCAAACAAAAGACGGTGACCCAGATCATCGCCGTCGGCCTGCTTCTGGCGGTTCCGGCCGTCGAGCACGACCTCGGCCGTTGGGCCGCGGGCTGGCCCACCGGTGAGATTGCCGGTGCCCTTTACTGGGCCGGGCTGGGCTTTTTTTTCCTGGCCACCCTGATCACGGTGACCTCGGGCCTGCGTTACTTTCTTAAATACCGGCCGCAGCTTTCAGGAAAAGAACAGGCGAACCCATTAAGAGGCGGCCGCTCTGGATCCGGACCCTTCCGACTTCGTGGATCGTGAACCTGTCCACGCTCTGGGGCCTCGGCTACGCGGGCCGGGCCCCGGGCACTCTGGGCAGCGTGGCCGGGCTGATCTGGTTTACGGTGTTCTTTTACCACCTGCCTCCGTTCGCGTACCTGCTCCTGCTCGCGGCGACCCTGTACCTCGCCGTCGTTATCTGCGGGGAAGGGGAAACGCGTATGGCCAAGGTCGACCCGCCGGAAATGATTCTCGACGAAATGGTCGCGATCCCCGTCTGCTTTCTCGGGCTCCAGCACGTGCTCGCGGGATCGTATGCCTGGGTGGTGATTGTGCTCGGATTCCTGCTTTTCCGGTTGTTTGATATCTTGAAGCCATTCGGAATAAGCCGTTTACAGAAATTGCAAGGGGGTCGCGGAGTCGTGGCCGACGATGTCGCCGCCGGCCTGGCTACCGCGGTTTGTCTGCACCTGATCGTCGCCCTGACCCCGATTTATTAGGTTGGGGAGACTGACGCGTCTCGGTTAAGGTGGTGGATCGAAGTGGTTTAGGCTTTCAGCCTGAGATAGCACGCTGGAAGCGTGTTCCGATTCTTTTTGCTTAACCGGGCAGCATTCATGGTCAGGGAGCTTCGTAAAACGGTGTTCCCGCGCCGGGAGCGACGATGGAGAGCTGGTGCGGGAGCGAGCGGTCGAGGGAGCGGGCGAAGGTTTGTTCGACGTGTTCGACGGTGTTGCAGTCGCTGCTGAGGTGAGCCAGGTAGACCTGCCGCCAGCGGGCCTCCGGGGTGTTTTCGATCAACTCGCTGGCGGCCTCGTTCGAGAGATGCCCGTGCCTGCCGGAAATCCGCTGTTTGAGAGACCACGGGCGCTTCGTGTGATTCCGGAGCAGCTCCCGGTCGTGGTTGGCTTCCATGACGAGGATATCGACCTGACGAATCCTTTCCCGGACCATTTCCGGAACGTACCCTAGATCCAGGACCCAGCCGATGCTGGTCGGCGGATGGAAGAGGTCGTGCCCCCCGGTGGAAAAAACGAAACCGACCGGATCGTGGGCGTCGTGGGGGAGGGAAAAGGTGTCGATTTCGAGATCCCGGAAGGTGAACCGGGCGCCGGTATCAAAAATCCGCCAGTCCAGGCGGCTTTTGAGCCGGCTCTGAACCGCTTCGGCAGTAAAGCGATTGGTGAAAACTTTCAGTTTTTTCTGCCTGGAAAGCCCCCGGAGGCCGGCGATGTGATCGCTGTGTTCGTGCGTGATGAAAACGGCGTCGATGGCATCGATGGACTCCCCGCAGGCTTCGAGCATTTCCCCTATCCGGCGAGCTGAAAACCCGGCGTCGATCAGGACGCGACAGTCGTCTGTCTGCAGGAGTCCGCAGTTTCCCGAGCTGCTGCTTCCCAGTATTTTGAAACGGATCGCCATGCAGGTTGAGAGAAGTCGAAGCACGCAGGGGTGGCAAGGATTAACCTGAAACAGCCGGTTGACCTTTGGCCGGTTATCCTTTTGGTTGTGGGTTTTATGCCAGACGCACAAACCATCGGTAAAGAGCATGTTCGGGGACGTTCCCTCAAAGGGGAGGTGGTCGTCACACGCCGGGCTCGTTTCAATGCCGCGCATCGCCTCCACAATCCGGATAAGCCGGAAAGCTGGAACCGCGAGCAATACGGGCGCTGCAACAACGCCAACTGGCACGGTCACAACTACACGGTGGAGGTCTCGGTAATCGGCGAGCCCGATCCGGAAACGGGCTACGTCATCGATTTGCACTATTTGAAAAAGCTCGTAAATGACGTCATTGTTGAGAAGTGTGACCACAAGAATTTGAATCTCGATGTCGACTTTCTTGAGGGGATTATTCCGTCTACGGAAAACCTGGCGGTGGCCTTCTGGCGCCAGCTCGAACCTCACGTCAAACAGGGAAGGTTGTACTCGGTGCGCCTGCGCGAAACCGAGAGCAATATCGTCGAATTCCGGGGCTGATCCCGGTGCTGTCATTTCATGAAAACCGCTGAGAATAAACTTCAATCGCAGAACAAGAGCGAGCCCGGGGCCAACGGCATGACCCGCACGTACGATCCCTCGTTTGTGGTCAGTGAAGACTACCAGAAATCGCTTCCCGATATGCAGAACGCATCGGAGGAGACGATTCAGGGAGCCCGGGTCGGTATCCAGCAGGTCGGCATTTCAAACTTCCGCTTGCCCCTGAAGTACAAGGTGCCGTATCAGGAGGAACCGCTGACTCTTGAGACCAGTGTTACCGGTACGGTCTCGCTGGAAGCGACCCGGAAGGGAATCAATATGTCCCGGATCATCCGTTGTTTTTCCGATTACAAGGATCATACGTTTACGCCGGAACTGCTTGAGGAGATCCTGACCATATACAAGCGCTCGATGAACACTTTTTCGGCGCAGATCAAGCTGAGCTTTTCGTATCCCATGCTCAAGGAGAGTCTGCGAAGCGACCTGAGCGGCTACCAGTACTATGACGTGGCGTTTGAGGGAATCGTCGACCGGGACAACCGCTTCCGCAAGATACTCTATTTCGACTTCGTTTACTCGTCGGCCTGCCCCTGCTCCGCGGAGTTGGCCGAACATGCGCGGGAGGTACGTAATGTTTACGCGATTCCGCATTCCCAGCGCAGCAAGGCCCGTCTTCGTGTGGAGGTGGACCCGGAAGCCGAGGTGTTGATCGAGGACCTGCACCGGCATTGCCTGGCCGCGCTGGAAACGGAGACCCAGGTCATGGTCAAGCGGGAGGACGAACAGGCGTTCGCGGAGATGAACGGCGCCGCCGTGAAGTTTGTCGAGGACGCCGCCCGCCTGGTTCACGAACAACTCGATGCGGATCCGCGGATACGGGATTTCGAAGTCGCCTGCGCGCATCTGGAGTCGCTCCATTCGCACGACGCGATCTCCGTCATTGCCAAGGGGGTGCCCGGAGGATTCAGGGCGGATTTCAGTGATTTCAAGGATCTGATCTGCTGAGCGCCGGGGATTTGGTAAACCGGAAATAACGGATGAACGCCGAATCCAGGCCGCTCGTTGTGGTGACCGGCGCCAGCCAGGGGATCGGCGCGGCGATTGCCGGGGTTTTTTCACGCAAGGTGCCGTGCCGCCTGGCCCTGGTGGCGCGGCACCGCGAAAACCTGGATCGTACGGCTCAGGATTGCGTCCGGAACGGAACCGAAACCGGTGTGTTCCCGTGCGATCTGACCGATCCGGTGGCGGTGGCGGCAATGGCCGACTCGATTCGCACGCGTTGGGGGGTGCCGGACGTACTGATCAACAATGCCGGCGCCTTTCATCCCGGTTCCTTCCTCGACTTTTCGGTGGAGGATTTCGACTGGATGCTGAACGCCAATCTCAAAAGCCTTTTCCTCGTAACCCGTGCGTTCCTGCCTGGGATGCTGGAGAGAGGGCGGGGCGACATTTTCAATATGTGCTCGATCGCGGGCTTGAAGGCCTATCCCGGCGGAACCGGCTACTGCGCGGCCAAGTTCGGGGCGGTGGGATTGACCCGGGTGTTGCGCGAGGAGTTGAAGGACAAGGGCATTCGGGTGACCGCCGTATCACCCGGGCCGACCTGGACCCCTTCCTGGGAGGGGTCCGGGGTGCCGGAGGAAAGGATGATGCCGGCGGAGGATGTCGCCCGGGCGTTTCTGGACGTCTACCGCCTCAACCGGCGCACCGTCGTCGAAGAGATCGTCCTCCAGCCTCAGGAGGGAAGCTTGTAGCGGTTACGGGTTTCCGTTGGACGGGTCTCAAGGACGATAACCGGATCTTTCCCCGGTCACAGCAACCGATGCAGGGCTTCGAAAACGGCGTCGACTTCGATCGCCCCGGTCGAGCCTCCTCCGGCTGGAGGGCACCCCTCGGGTTGCACCAGGGTCACAGGGGCGTCGAACACAAGGCCGGAGCGCAGCGGGTTGCCCGGCCCGAACAGGCCGACTGTCGGCAGTCCCAGCGCATTGGCAAGGTGCAGCTCGCCGCAGTCGGTCCCTGCGACGACGCGACAGCGCTGAAGCTCCCCGACCAAGTCGTCGAGGGTGGTTTTGCCGGCCAGGTTGATCACCGGTTCATGGGGAAAGGTCTCTTCAATCCTCCCCGTGAATTGGCGGTCCGCGGCCGTGCCCAGCAACAGAATTTCCAGTGCGGGCGGGGTCTCCAGCAGGCGGCGGATCAGCTCCTGCCAGCGGTCGGTTGGCCAAGGACCCTCCTGGGTGCCGCCCGCGTGACAGATCAATCCGACGTGAAGCCTCTCGGGCAGGCGGGGCTCGCGAGGGCTGGTCGCCGGTGAGTGATAGGGCAACGGTGACAGGTCGAGCTCGCCTTCCATTCCGAAACTCCGGAGAAACGTTTCCCCGGTTCGCAGCCGGTGCTCGCCGGCTTCCCCGGGATCGGCGGGAGGTTTCCAGGTGTGGGTCAACAGCGGACGCGATTTTCCGCGAGGCCGGATTCCGAATCGCTGCGGGCACCGGCTGAGCCAGGCTTCCAGGTCGGCCCGGAATGAATCGTTCAGCAGAATATACGTATCCGGGTAAAGGCGGCGCCGCATGAAAAGCTGCCTATAATAGCCGCGGCCGCGGGGCGGCACTCGAATCGTGTCGTCAACGAGGCCGAAGCCTTTCAGCAACGGCCTGAACTTTTCGGCGGCAACCGCCGTCAGGCATGCGTCCGGACGGGACCGGCGGAGCGCTTTCAACAGGGGCAGGGTCGTGATGATCTCCTCCAGGCAGTCGGGCATGCGTATCCAGAAACGCGTTTCACGGGGAAGCTCCTTCCAGCGCTGCAGCTGCTTTTGAAGTTCGAGATGGCTGCGCTTTTGATCGAGGCGAAACCGCTTCCGCGGCTTGGATTGCGTCTTCCAGCGGTTGTGCAGCCAGAGCCAGGAAGCGCACAGGTTTTCGTCGTCGGCAAGCAGCGTTTCGAGCCATTGGTTTGCGGCCAGAGTGACCCCGCCCGGGGCGTTCGACGCCGGGGTCAGCCGTTCGATGACCAGCTCCGACCGGAGGAAGCCCGTGCGCCTGGGATAAATGCCGATCAAAGCCGCGTTGAATCGACGCGCCAGCAGGTCGGGCAGATCGGTGGCGGACGCGAGCCGGTCCAGAAACATCAGCAGGGAACCGCTGCTTCCCGCGTTCTGGTCGAAAAGGATACCGACACTGCCTCCACCGCGAAGCAGCTCGATGCTGCGGCGGAATCCCTCTTTTCGTGAAAACAGTTCGACGCCGAATTTTTCCCTTGTCTCGCGTATCCATTTTTCAAGGGCGGGATTGTCAAAAGGCCGGTAGATGGCGCCGAGTCTGGCCGGCTTTTCTCCGCACACCAAGGGAAACAGGGTGACCGCCTCGGCCGAACCAATGTGCGGAAGCAGGACCACCGCGGGTTCGCTGTCCCGGAGGAGCGTTTTCAGAGCGTCCGCGTCAAAATCAGCCAGGCTGAGGCACTGCCGCAGTCGTCTTTCTCCGAGAAAGGGCAGAATCATCGCGAAGAGGCCCATCTCGATCGTGCGTCGGCACGATTCGAGGCCGATCCGCCGCAGGGCGGCGCGGCTTTTCCCGGAAAAGGCGTGGTGAAGGTTCGAGCGAATGGTGCGGTTCCGTTCGGAAGGAAAATGATAGAGCAGCGATCCCAGGGTCCATGAGAGGCCCCGCAGGAAAAAAACGGGGAGGCGGGCCAGCAGGAACCCGGTGAGTTTGAGAACGATGAGGTACACGGTTGTGACGAACTGCAGGGGCACGGCGCCGCCCTCCGCGGCTGTTGTTTGCGACGTCCCGCGAAGGGATCGCCCGGGCCATTCGGGCAAATCAGAGTGTTCCTGTTATTTCAGAGCTGTTAGTGAGAAAAAAATCGCGGTTGATAACGGGTTTGAAGAGGTTCGCGGGATTGGCCGGCAGCCTGCCGGACTCGGCCTGCCGGCCAAGCCCGACCGGCTGGCTAGCCGTTGCGCAGTTGATTCCGGATCCTCAGAGCGGTTTCCACCGCTTGTTCCACGGATGGATCGAGGACGCAGAAATGGCCCATCTTCCGTCCGGGCCGGGCGGCGGCCTTCCCGTAAAGGTGCAGCTTGGCGGAGGGTTCGCTCAGAACAGGGGACCAGTCTGGGTCGCCGCTGTCCCAGAGATCGCCCAGCAGGTTGACCATGACCGCGGGGGAAAGCAGCCGCGGGGATCCCGGGGGAAGGGCGCACAGGGTGCGTACCTGTTGTTCGAATTGCGAGGTGACGCAGGCGTCGAAGGAATAGTGCCCGGAGTTGTGAGGACGGGGGGCGAGTTCGTTCACGAGGAGTTTGCCATCACGGGTGAGAAAAAATTCGACCGCCAGAAGCCCGGTCAGATTGAGCGAGTCCGCCAGGGAGGCGGCGATGGATTCCGCCTCTTGGATCCGGGCCGGATCGATCCGGGCGGGAACGATGGACACGTCGAGAATGTGGTCGGTGTGGCTGTTTTCGGCGGCCGGAAAACACGAATAACCCGTTTCCGGGGAACCCGCGCAGATGACCGAGAGCTCGCACTCGTGCTCGATCCAGGCTTCGAGGACACCGCGGGGAGCGCCCAGGGACTCCCAGACCTCCCGGGCGGAGCTGTCTTCGCAGACCTTGACCTGGCCTTTGCCGTCGTATCCGAACGCGGCCGTCTTGAGCACGGCGGGAGTTCCGGTGTGCCGAAGCCCTTCGCCGATACCGGCAGGGGAATCGACGACAGCGAACGGGGCGAGTGGATAACCGTTTTTTGAGAGAAAGGTTTTCTCCCGTTCCCGGTTCTGGCAGATGAGGAGGATCTCGGGGCCGGGCCTGACCGGGCAGACGCGTTCCAGCGCTTCAAGCGAGGCGGCGGGTATGTTCTCGAACTCGAAGGTCACTGCGGCGACCTCCCCGGCGAAACGGGTCAACGCGGCCTCGTCCGTGTAGTCCGCCTCGACCTGCTTATCCGCCACCTGCCCCGCCGGACTATCGGGAGCGGGATCGAACACGTGAACGCGGTAGCCCATCTTCCGGGCGGCCATGCCGAACATCCGCCCCAACTGGCCTCCTCCCATGACGCCGAGGGTGCTTCCTGGAGGGATCATGGCAGCGAGGTGCTTTCGACTTGTTGAGTCTGTTCGGCGCGGTAGCGGTGAAGGTTCCGCGCGATACCGGGGTCGTTCAGCGCGATCTGGGCCGTGGCAAAGAGAGCGGCATTGATGGCGCCCGCCTTGCCGATCGCAAAGGTGGCCACGGGAATCCCCGCCGGCATCTGAACGATCGAGAGAAGGGAGTCCACGCCGTGAAGCACGCGGGATTCAACCGGCACGCCCAGTACCGGGAGCTCAGTCAATGCCGCGACCATGCCCGGCAGGTGCGCGGCGCCGCCGGCCCCCGCGATGATGGCCCGGAGGCCGCGTTCCTGGGCCCGGCCCGCGTAATCGTACATGCGTTGAGGCGTTCGGTGAGCGCTGACGATGCGCTTCTCGTGAGGCACCCCCAGGGAGTCCAGTGTCCGTGCGGCGAATTCGAGGGTCGACCAGTCCGACCGGCTTCCCATCACGATCCCGACCAGCGGGTTGCTATTGTTCTCGGCCATGGGGATGTTTTCGTCTCTGGCGAGCGGAGGCTCAAGCCAATAAAAGCGGCGTCCGGCCATTTTGGAGGAGGCGGCGGGAAGAGGTGAAACGTCGCCGTTGGCAAACGAAGGGGTGCGGGACCGGACGCCCAACACGACAATGCGGCTTGATTGTGCGGCGGGGCGGTCTTACCAATCATGCTTATGCCGGTGGATTTGTTTTTTCGGAGTTTTGGGGGCGGCGGCGACGGAGCGCCGCCCCTGGTCATTTTGCATGGATTGCTTGGGTCGTCGCGGAACTGGATGACAGCCGGGGCCGAGTTGGGGAGGGATCGTCACGTCGTTGCCCTGGATCTGCGCAATCACGGCGAGTCCCCCCACACCGGTGAGCATACTTATCCTTTTATGGCTGAGGACGTGCTGGCCTGGATGAATGCGAGGGGAATCGGACGGGCACATTTGCTGGGTCACAGCATGGGAGGCAAGGCGGCGATGCGGCTGGCGGCGGATCATCCGGAAAGGGTGGGCAAACTGGTTGTGGTCGACATTGCCCCGCGGAACAATCCCCCTTACAATCAACGGGCGTTCGCGGCCATGAACGCGCTGCCGGTCTCGGAAATCCGGTCGAGGAAGGATGCGGAAAAGTTTCTGGAGGAGCGTATTCCAAGCTGGGCGTTCAGGCAGTTCTTGCTGACCAGCCTGGTGCGCGACCGGTCGGGTGGCTTCGACTGGCAGGTGAATCTGCCGGTCTTGACCGAAAGCCTCCCTCATCTCGCACGTTCCCCGTTGGAGGAGGACGAGCAATTCGGGGGCGACGCCCTGTTTGTGCGCGGAGGAAGATCGGATTTTGTCCGCGACGAGGACGCGGTCACGATACGGAAGCACTTCCCGGCTTCCCGGATTGATACGATCGAGGATTGCGGTCACAATCCCCACATGGAACAGCGCGAAGCGTTCAACCGCCGCGTGCAGGCGTTTCTTGAATCCTGAGAACGCCGTTCCCCTGTTCGTCCGGCATTCCCGCTTAGTCTGGCGGGCGCAGTTAAGAATATTGTCCGATGCTGCGGGCTCTCGTCTATCAGGGGATTGTTGACCACCGATTGCACGGATTTCACGGATTTTTGGCCGGCAGGGATGCCCGCGTTCCCAGGGTTTTCTTTATCTGTGCCCATCTGTGGTTAAAGATCAATTCTCGGTTCGGGGTCATCGGCGGAAGCGCCGATGTTACGGTCGAGCGCCTTAATCGGGCATGATTCCGCTTAGTCTTGTTAATCACCCGGAACCGTGTTCTTGTGTCATTCGGCGGCGCCCGGCTCGGGAACGGCCGGCCTGGCTCTAATGAAAGACCTCATCCCTCAACTCAAAAAAATCGTCGCGCCCGGGCAGGTGCTCACCGAAAAGGAGGACCTGATTCCCTACGGGTTCGACGGGACCGCGGCGATGAAGGAACCCGCTTTGTGCGTGGTTTTCCCGGGCGACGTGAGCGAGCTCGCCGCCGTGGTGAAGCTCGCCGCTGAAACCGGAACCCCCCTCGTCACGCGGGGTTCCGGGACGGGGCTGAGCGGCGGCAGCGTTCCTGTGAAGAACGGGGTGGTCGTCTGCCTGGTGCGTCTCAACCGTATCCTGGAAGTCGATGCTCGGAACCTGACATTGACCGCCGAGTGCGGGGCGATCACCAAGGATGTCGCTGACGAAGCGGAAAAGGCGGGCCTCTTCTACCCGCCCGATCCCGGATCGATGAAGATTTCCACGATCGGCGGCAACGTGGCGGAGAACTCCGGCGGCCTGCGCGGGCTCAAGTACGGCGTCACCCGCAACTACGTGATGGGCCTGGAGGTCGTTTTGCCCAACGGGGACATCTGCCGGTACGGCAACAAGTGCGTCAAGGACGTGGCCGGGTATTCGATGAAGGACCTCTTTATAGGGTCCGAGGGAACGCTCGGGATCGTGACGCGCGTTCTGCTCCGCCTCCTGCCGAAGCCGCCGGCCCGCCGCACCATGCTCGCGAGCTTTTCTTCGATGGAGGCGGCCGCCGCGACCGTGTCCGCCATCATCGAAGCCCGGGTAATTCCCTGCACGTTGGAGTTCCTGGATCGCGTGACGGTGCGCTGCGTCGAGGAATACGCCGGGATCGGGTTGCCCCTGGACGCCGAGGCGATCCTCCTCATGGAAACCGACGGCCATCCCGCCGTGGTGGAGGAGGAGGCGGAGCGTATGACGGCGATCGCCCGCGACAACGGCGCCACCGATGTCAAGGTCGCGGCCGACGAGGAGGAGGGGCTTCGCCTCGCCACCGCGCGCCGGGCCGCCTTTTCAGCGCTCGCGCGAATGAGACCGACAACCATTCTCGAAGACGTTACCGTGCCGCGCAGCGAATTGACGAAGATGGTGCGGAGGATCCAGGAGGTCGGGGAGCGTTATGATTTGACTATTGGCACCTTCGGTCACATGGGAGACGGAAACCTTCACCCGACCATCCTGACCGACGAGAGGAACCGTGAGGAAATGGAACGGGTGGAAAAGGCCATGCATGAAATGTTTGACTACGCGATCGAACTGGGCGGAACGATTACCGGGGAGCACGGCGTGGGGTTGGCCAAGAAGGCGTTCCTCGCCGCGCAGTTTTCCGAAAACAGCTACGCACTCATGAAAACCCTGAAGCACACGCTGGACCCGCGCGGAATCCTCAATCCGGGAAAGATTTTCGATTGATCGATTGACGTGAATGCGAATGCCTGAACCCGCCCAACCCTCAGCCCGGTCGGGAAACTACCTGACGGACCTCGATTATTCGGTGCTTCAACAATGCATGCACTGCGGGTTGTGTCTGCCCACGTGCCCGACGTACATGGAAACCGGCAAGGAGAAGAACAGTCCCCGGGGGCGGATTTCCCTGATGCGCGCCATTGCCGACGGGGAACTGGAGGTCGGTAAGGCCTTCGGGGACGAAATGTACTTCTGTCTCGGGTGTCTCGCCTGCGAGACCGCCTGTCCGGCGGACGTCGATTACACCCGGCTGTTCGAAATGGCCCGGGCTCAGACGGAGAAGGCCGGTGTCTTGAACCATCCGAAGCGGCTTCTTGTGCGCAACCTGACTCTGCGCGTCCTGTTTACCCGTCCCCGGCTGCTCCGGGCGGTGGGGCG
>PWMU01000067.1 GCA_003558065.1 Opitutia bacterium
CCTCCCGGCGATGTCGTACCGCCACCGGGTCGTGTTCCCCTCGGCGTCGGTGATCGAATTCAGGTCGCCGCAGTTGCACCAGTCGTATTCGGTGACCCGGCCCTCGGGGTCCCGGACCAGCCGAAGTTGCCCACCGGCGTTGTGGAAATACTCCGTCCACCGTCCCTCCCGGTCGCGCACAGCGGCCACATTTATCCGGTCGTAGACAATCTCTTCGAAGGTCTCGTCCGGGTAAATGACCTTGGTCAACCGGGAAAGATCGTCGTGCTCGAACTCGATCGTATGACCTTCCGAGTCAATGCGCTTGGCCACCCGCCCGTATCCGTCGTAGCCGAACTGGATCGACTCGTTGGTTCCCGAATCGGTGATCCGGGCGAGAAATCCGGGCTGCTCATTGGGACTGCCGTGGATATCCGGATCGTAATCGGGGCGGGAATCATAAAGAAACACCGTCTGCTCGTTCTTTTGATTGCTGATACTCGTTACCTGCCCGATATTGTTGTAACTGTAGTTGATCGTTCCACCGGAGGTATCGGTATACGAACCAGGCAAGTGGTTCCCGTAATTCCCATATTCCGCAATCGTCACGCCCCCCGCGCTTATCTGTTCGACTTTCACGATATCGATTTCATTATCCGCGTAGGTGATCTCGGTCGTCCGCCCTACGGGGTCCGTAAACGAGGTCACGTTGCCGAAAGAATTGTATTCCAGCTCGTAGATTTGGTCCACCCCCTCCCCGTGGTCCACGACACGGCCGATGACAACCGGGCGATTCATTGGCCCTCGGTAGCCGGGCCCGCTAAACGACCACGTAGTCACATCTGAATATTCAAACCAAGCTCGATTTCCGAGAGGTCCTTTAATGCTATGTAAATGAGGGCTTGTTGTGCCAAAACCTACAGAGGTTGCCTGCCACAGCCAAACCATTTGCATTGCTTTTTCGTAATTTTCTCCTGTGGCAGGATTCGGGGCAAAGTCCGCGTACGTTTTTCGATCCCAATACAAAGTAATCCCCATCGAAAAATCTTGATTGATCACCGTAATCTTTTCACTTGTAGGAACCTCTTCCTCAGGAGCTGCGTTTTCCACGTAATCTCCCATCGTCATGTATTCCACTCGTTCGCGACGACCAAGAGGATCGACAGCCGTAACGACCCGCTGATTGGCCACCTGGATCTCACTTCCATCTTCCTGACCCGCCCATTCAAAATCCCATCGCTCCGGTGTGTTATCGAACGAAGTCGTTCCATACGGCGTCGCCATAGACGACATGAAGTCGTTCTGCTTGTAGCTGAATGTCGACTGCATATCTTCCAAATCAGTAATTTTCACCAACATCCCGTCGCTGCCATACTCAAACTCTACTTCACGATCATAGCGATCCTTGATTCCCGTGATCCGAAACTCGTCTCCCGGATCATCATACTGAAAATAACTTGTTCCTCCAGTATTATCCCCAATTGACAACAGGCGATGACCGTTATCTTTGGGCTCGTAATTCAAGGTAAGCAGAATTCCTCCGGGCGTTTTTACGCTCGTCAACAGCGCCCGATGATGTCCTCCAATCGGGCCTTCCATCAACGTCTCGTAGGTTCTGCGCGTGCCGTCGGGACCTTCGCGAATAAATCGCGTTCCCTGTACGTACGTAATCCTCGCCTGGCTGACATGATGGGGCATCAATACAAACTCATCCGGGGCACCACTTCCCGGCGGGTCCGCCGGGAGCGTATGACCGCCGTTACCCAACGTACCTGCATCCATTCCCGACTCCCCCTCAAGATCACCCGGCGGCACCGCGTCAACCGAGTCGTAATCCGTAAAGTGAACCTCATTCCGGCCCACTCCAGTATTGTAGGAGATTTCGTATAGGACCTTATCACTGTTCTCGTCCTCGTCCACTTTGTAAGTGATGTACGACAGCCAGTTCATCGTCCATTTCGGGCCAAGATGGGAGAGATCCCAGTTATGGAAGTGACCGAAGGTTCGATGATTATAGGCTAACGTGAAATCGACCGTCGTATCGCTCGCAGCCGCATAAAAGATTGGTGTGTCGCGTACGATCAAACTCGCTCGATAGGCGGAGAACGAATACGAAGGCATCCCCGGACTCCTCCCATCCGGGCATTGGTTATCGCCGAGTTCTTCGCAACTGTCCTCACGGCTGCTGCCCCACGGAGCCCCCTTTCCGAAAACGGTCGCTGCTTCCGGTTCCTCCACCGGACGCCAACCATCCGGCAATTCGCCTTTTGGCACCAAAAAGTAACCGCTGCCTTCATTATCAAGCGCAGCCTCTGTCATAATAAAGCTCCGCCCAAAGGTGGCGTCCCTGACAAAATACCGTCCCGGACGATCTTCGCCCAATAGCGCCGCATAATGATTGGAGCGCCAATGAACCACTGCCGGTGCGATCACTTCCGCACCCACTTCCCTCTTGGCCATCTGCAACTCCATCTCCAACTCCTCCGAAAGCTCGAATACTTCGGCTAAGCTAAACCCTTCAATCGGCGACTCAGCTTCGAGTATTCGACGTTCGACTCCCCTTCTTTCCTGGACTTCGTCCATTATCGCCGCCAACGCGTAGGGGCCGCATTTAAACGACGCCTCCGGACGGACATACATCATTGAAAGCGCCTCTCGCACCAGCTCAAATCTCTCGGTGATCGGCCCGGTTAGCGAACGTCGGTCAAGAATCGCCACGACGTTACGGAGTTCGTCCCGTCTCCCCAAACGCGCATAAAGACTTGCTAGCTCGACTCCAACATCCTCCGCCAACCGCATTGTTTGTTCATCGGTTTCGCCCAAGGTCAGAAGCCACGTTTCCTCCCAAACCTCGACCGCCTTGCTGAAATACCCTTTCTCATAATAAATGCGGCCCAAGTTCGCCAACAGTGCCGGTCGCCACGCCGAATCCGGAAAGTCCTCAAGAAATCTTTCCGCAACCGGAAACCTGTCGACCCGGCGCCAGTTTTCCAGGCTTTGAACGGCCGCAAGAAAACGGCGATTTTCGCGGACATCCCTCGCCTCTCCTACCGCCGCCGCAGAAATAGCCAAAGGCAGGCCGCGCTCCAATTCTTCCCGGCTCGGCCGGGCCTGATCAATCCCCCGGTACCCACGCCAACCTTCAGCACCTTCGCCCCGGCCGGCGCCGTCGACGTCATTTCCGCGAGCGCTTCCCTTCACCGCCGTAAAATCAGCGGACGCGCCGGCTACAAGGAGCGCCGCAAAAGCCACGAAAATGGTACGCACTTTTCTCCCGCCGTTTGGCTCCCGGAGCCCCTGAAATCTCTGACCACTATTCATAATTCGCCTTCCTTTGGGTAGCTTGAACAACCTGATGATTATGGAATTAAGACCGCATCGTCGGGGACCTGAAGGTCGATCAATGGAGGAAGGCCCGGTTCGTGGCCCATTTGAATGCCGTCATCCGGATCAAAAGGATCAAATCCGACCGGATCGGCGTAGGGATCCATTCCCACCGAAACCCCCGTTCCCGCAGAAATACCGTCGTAATTGAAATCGCCTTCGAGGGAGTGTCCGTCCTTGATTCCGTCACCGTTGGTGTCCTCGGTGGTCGGATCGGTACCCATGGCGTATTCCTCCGCATAGGTCAACACGTGACCGGCCGGGCGCGTTTCCGGGTCGTTCCCCAACTGCCCGAAATACTTTATCTGCCACCAATCCGGCAGCCCCTTACCGTCGGTGTCAAAAAATTCGTCGGCACCGATATCCACACGACTTCCGAAAGGACGAGGCTCGCCCTGAATATCCTCGCCCGGTGCGGCATGTGTATCGCCCATTTCAACCAGTGGAGAATCCGGTAAGAGCATGCCATCGGCTCTCCCCCCAGGCGCCACCTGGAGGTTTTCCTCTCCGGGATAGGTTTGGCCGGAAAGAGTTCTAATATTGCTGTAGGAAACAACATCACCGGAACCCCACATACTAAAATCTTCCGCTACCTCCGAAGGGTTCCAGAAGATTGAGTTGACAACGGACAGCGACCCCCTGAACGAACCTCCACTGGCCGTTTCATCGTGCAGATCACCCTCCTCATTGACGCGATTTCCGATAAAGGTGGAATTAACAATCGACCCTTCCGTCTCGCTTAATTTCACCCGGATCCCGCCGCTGCGACCGGCCCATTCATCGCCGTAACTCTCATTGTACCCGACGATTGAGTTGACAACCTCGTATTTCCCCCCTGAGACGTATATCCCGCCCCCGTCTCGGGCACGGTTACCAATCACCCGGGAGCGCTCCAGATGCAACGAAGTGCTCCCCGTCGCTCGAATTCCTCCGCCGTCCCAGTTGTCCTTGCGGGCTAAGTGATTATTTTCAAATAGTGAGTCGTATATCTTAACGTCCGAGCCATCCCAAGCGTATACTCCTCGGGCGAAATTATCAACAACTTCGAGATTACGTACCAACAGTTCGCTGTTTCGAACCCGAAGCCCCGCATCGAAGTTATCGTCGGCAAACATCCCCTCGATACGACAGTCGGCGATAAGCGCATCAGCGCCATCAAAATAAATCCCTCCCCATGCATCTTTGAAGGTGAATCCGACCACGGCACTGTCGCTTTCCACAGTTAGGGCTTCGGACGGTCCATAACGGTAGCTTTCCCGATCAATAACAACCTCGTCTCCCCATGGGGCGTCACCGGCGATCAAGAGCAGTTTTCGATCGGCTGGAATTTTTAATTCCCGTGAAGAGACGATAGTCCCGTCCTGATCAATCTCATAGTGATCCGAATAAACCCCGGGAAAAACACGAATAATATCATAGTCGGATCCATTTTCCACCGATTCGTCAATCGCATCATGGATTGTAAGAAAACCTCCGAAAAATCCGGATTGGTCGACGAAATAGGTTGCGTTGGGAAAATCCTCGGGGTCTGTCGGGTCGCTCTCGTGGAAGTACTCAAAGATCAACGGATACCCATCGCCGTCGGGGTCGTCATAGCGGTCGAAGCCGATTTTTCCGAAATAATGAATCTGCCACCAATCGGGCACTCCGTTTTCGTCGGAATCCAGGTCGGGATCTGCGATCTGGGAAAGCCCGTTGATTGTGGTTTCACTGATCGGGCGGTCGTAGAGGCGTACGTCCGCCAGTTGTCCATCGAATCGCTCGAGCGGCTCATTGGCGCTCTGGTCTGCCGTTGCACCGATAAGGAAGTTCCGGTCGCTGGTTGCGGTTGGCCCGCTCACCCCGGAAAGGTCCAGGGTATCTCCTCCGTTGATCAGGGTGCCCGAGCCGTGATTGGTAAGGTCTTCTCTGTCACCGTCGACATAGATCCAGGCTTTCTCGTCGTCGCGGTCGAAAACGGCAACGGCATGATGCCATTCTCCGCCGGCAAATGAATTGACGGTACGGATATAGAAGTGATTGTTTCCGCCCAGACGTGCATAGATTTCTCCATTATCGCCCACACCGATTCCATAACCTTCATTGTTGTTGTGCGTGCCCTTCGAGAAGAGAGTTTGTGAGCCGGTGCTCGTCGTCTGGAACCAGACCGACATGCTCAAGCTTCCCTCGCCCAGGTCCAGGGAATCATCTTGCGGGTCGCCTGCTTCCACTTCCCCCTGCCCGTCCAATTCGATACCGTAGCCGCCGTCCACCCACTGCACCCCGGAGGCAGAGAAGGTACCGTCGTTTTCAAACTCCGAATAATCCTCGGCTACGGTCCCGTCCCCGGCCATAAGCCGCCAGCTTCCCCGGAGATCCTCTTCGAGCAAAAATTTTTCCAGCCAAGTCAGTCCGTCGATGTCGGAAGCTTGGTCGGCAACATCCGGGTCGAAGGGATTAAGACCGTGCCCGATCAACCACTCATTGGGAATGCCGTCCCAGCTTGCGTCGGCCGAAAGATCGTCGGGTTGGCCGTCGCCGGTGCGGTCGAGACTGAGGTTGTAGGCATCCTCGAAGGTGTCGGCGAGGTACTCGAGCAGATCCTGGGACAAAGGCTCATCGTAGATGAGCAATTCCTGGATTTCTCCGTCGAAAAAGTCACTTGTTTCTTTACCGCCCAAGGTCGCCGTATCGGATGCCGAGGCCGTTACAGCCGGGATTTCGGAATAGGTAACATTAGCCGGGCGAGTATTGTGATACAGTTCGGCAACTTCCGGATCTCCTGGGGTGATCCACCCTACCGAGACGATGTGTTCATGTTCCCGGTAGGAATGGACTTCCTGGGTTAAGATTCCGTCAACCGCAATACCATAAAAGCCATCGGAACTCAATCGGAGCGAGAGATTTCCCTGCTGCCAGAGAACGGCGTTCTGGAATGAGTCGGGTCGCCAGACGATAACAATGAGGATCTCGTCCATAACTTCCAAAGGCACCCCGTTACCTTCACTGTCACCTACAAGCACTTGACCATTTTCGAAGACCACAGTACCGAGGCCCGACGGATGATCCGTACCTTTGACGAAGACCGGTTGAAATGCCGAATCGCTCTGCTCTTTGTCATAACTCGATGATCCGGACTCCTCGGTTCGGTCACTCCATACCCAAACCTTTCCGCTCCGATCCTGGGATACATACTCATCGGTATCGTAGTCGGCGCTCAGCCACTGGCGGAGATCCAGAGGTCCGGTCACGGGCGGGTTTTCCAGATCGTTGGCCCACAGGGACCCGGAAACCGAAATTGCAAGGATCGAAAGCCAGCAAATCCAGCGGCGCGCCAATGCTGATGGGTGGTTTTTCATAGCAGGAGATCCAGGAGAGATTGCTGATTCAGGGGAGATAACCGTGTCCGGGTTCGGGTTCGGGCATCTCGCCTCCGAAGGCCGCGGCAAGATAGGGATCTTGAAGAGATTCGACTTTTCCCAGGATTTCATCGGCCTCGTCACCGCCCAGCTTGCGCAACGAGGCGATCGCCGAGAGGCGGAGGGGATAGGGTTCGTTCTGATCGAGAGCGAGCGAAGCGGCGGTCTGGAGGATTTCGGTTGAGCCGGATTCGGCGGCTACCTGGAGGGCGGTGATCCGGGCGGAGTCGCCGTTGGTTGCATCGGTTGCGATCTCCCGGGCCAGACCGGCAAGGGTGTCCGAGGCGACCGCCTCGTCCGCGGCGCTCCTGATATCGCGCAGAGCCAAAAGCGCCGTCCCGGCGATGCTGGAATCGGTCTCGGCGACGGCGTCGGCGAGGGTCTCCAAAATCAGCCACCGCTCTTCTTGAGGCGCCCTGGGGTACCAGGCCCCGAGGTGCTGGAGCGCATAATCGCGGACCACCGGATCCGCACCGGTGTCGGCAAAGATCCCGGCCAGGACTTCAGCCAATCCGGGGACCGCCGGTTCCCGCGAGCGCAGGAGGTTCATGATCTCGTTTCGCAGTCCCCGCTCGCGCATCGGCGAACCCGCCGTAAACGCCGAAGCATCATTGAGGTAGTCCAGGAGGACAGCGATTTCGTCATCGGCGAGATCGGCGGGGAGACGGCGAGCGGCGGCGAAACGTTCGTTGTAGCGCCGGTTCGGGTCGGTTGCTACAGCGACGTCGGGACGGCCTGTGGCCGGCTCGGCGGGGCCGCGGTGATCACTTGCCAAGGGCGGAGGTTCCTCGAGACCAATGCTGTCATCTCCTGGGAGTTCGCGGTCGGAAGGATCTTCGGAGACTTCATGGGAGTCACGCTCTTCGAATGGAAGCGACATCCAGAGCGCCCCCGAAACCACCGCCAACATGACGGAGACCATCACGGCGATTCCGGTTGTCGCGGAGGGGGGTTGGCGGAAAAAGTTCATGGTTTTATAATGGACGACGATGGGTGAAATTTTTATGGGAATCGCGGTCCCGCCAAGCGGGACGCTCCTACTTTACGGGAATCGCGGGATAAACCCGCTCCTACGGATTTTCTGGGAAAGGATTCAATCATCGGACGCCGATCAGTTCGTCGTTCTGGTAGACGTAGGTTTTGTGGCAGATGGAGGTCTTGGCCTCTTCGGGCATCAGGAAGCGCAGCCGCACTTGGCCAAGCTCGTCGAAGTCTTCGGCGGTAAGTTCTTTTTCCAGGGAGCCGTCCTCGAAGACGACCCCGCCCACAAAGATCTCCAGACGCAGCTTCACGTCCGCGGGCACGGGGCTTAGAATCATCATCATCTCGACCAGTTGGCTCCCGTCGGGTAGGGTATCGACCACTTCCAGGTAGGTCTCCCAGGAGGAGAAGAGGCGGAACGTTTCGACCTCCACCAAATCGAGGAAAGGACCATCCTCCCCGGCACGGGCGGCGATCGTCTTAAGCACGTTGTTCTCCCCGCCAAACTGCAGGCTTGTGCGGGGGTTCGCCGCCTCAGCTTCGGTCAGCTTGAGCCGTGGATCCGCCTCGAAAAGCGGCGCACCGCCGGAAGCCTCGCCGGGCTCCCAGTCGCGGTAGCGTCCGGCGTAGGCGATGGGGCGCTCCTCGAAGTCGAAGCCGTACACGGTCACCACAAGCTCGCCGGTCACTTCGGTTCCAGCCTCAACGACTGTCCCCTCGATCACATAATCGCCGGGCTCATCGAAGGTGTAGACCAGCGGCTCCTCCCGGGTTGTCTCGTAGGTCTCGCCGTTTACGGAAAGGGTGACCGGTTCCCCGTCCGCCGGTCCGCCGCCCGCGGTTAAAAGCAGCGAGTCGCCGGTGCCAAGCACCATCTGTCCGCCTTCGATCACGTTGTAGGGAACCCACCGGGTAAGGAAACGCTCCTCGGCAACCCCGTCCTGCCAGCCCACGGTAACCGCGTTGTCGACAAGTGGAGCGAGCGGGACCGCCGCATGAAACCGCCGTCCGGCGCCCTGTCCGGGCACAACCGCCTGGGCCGCATTCCAACTTTCCAGGTACCCGGTCCATTCCGCGGTACCGGCCGGAAGCGTGTGAACCTGCCCGTTCACCGAAGCCGGCGGAGCAGAGGCGAGCGCCTCGCGTTCGCGGGCGAGATCCCAGCCCTCGGGACCCCGGGGATGCGCCTCGAATGCGCGGGCGGTATCGCGGTGGTTGTCCTCGGAGCCCACAAGAAGCGCCTCCCGCTCGACCGCCATCAGACTGTTGAAGCGGTCCCGGCCTTCGATACGCAGGGGCGAGACGTGGGTCATCATCGGCCGCCGGTCGATGCCGCTTTGCCGGCTTAGCCGATCTTCCACCCAATCGCGGATCCCGTTTCCCGATCCGTCGCCGCCTCCGACACTGCGCAAGCGCACCGCATCCAGTTGAAGGTGGGTGGCGCTGCGGGAGCCGTCCCAGAGGATCCGCAGCCGGTGCGTGCCCTCCGAGAGCCAGGGAGTAAACGCATGCACGCTTCCCGGGTCCCGGTATCCGGCCTCCAGCACCCGGGTTCCCAGGTACTCGTCCCCGAGGAACAGCTTCAGTTCAAAGCCGGAACGCCGCCGATTGAAGCGATTGTTCTCACGGCCCTCAACTTCGATCAGGTAGAGATCCGCGCGACCAATTTCGACATCCAGATCGATCCAACCGCGGCGTTCCAGCGACACCAGACTCGATCCGTCGATCTCCCACTCCCCTCCGGCAAGCTCCAGGTTCGCTTCGGCTACCGCAACCTCCCGGGTCACGGGAGTCTGGATACCCACCTGGTTGAGTTCATCGATTGAAGGCTCGCGCAGATCGTAGGCGCCTTGCGGATCCTCCACCCCGTCCCATTCTCCCATCCAGGCAAAGGAATCAAAACCTTCCTCCCCTTCACCGGCAACCCAGTCGGTCTCATCATCGAGCGCCTCGACAAACGGCACATCGAAATCGCCCACCCAGAAATCGCCGGCTTCGCCGGAGGCCGCACCGGCGCCCACAAGCACCGTATCGGACATCGGGATCGAAACCTCACCGATGGGACGCCACAGATTGCCGTCCTCGGAGACAAAGTGAAGAAAACGGTCTCCGCAGCGCTCGATCCGCATCCATCCCCGCGGCGGGTTCGCCCGGCCCCGGGGCGCCACGTACCCCTGGCGCGCTTCGCTCCGGCGCGATCCTGTATAGTAGTGACCGTCTTCGAACACCAGCAGCGCGCTCGCTACGCTTTCCGCCTCCAGGGACTCGCGCACCATAAGTCCCGCAACCCCCTCGTCCGCTACGACGTCGCGCAGACGGGCGGTCACCCGGAAATCCCCCGAGAGCTCCCGGTATGTGAAAAAAAACCGGTCGTAGCGGCCCAAAAGCATCCAGCCCCGGCTCGAGACAACCCGAAGCCCGTCCTCGACCTTGTAGGCCGCCCCTTCCAGCCCCGCTCCGATCGATGCGGCGTCCCATTGGGTCAGTGCGATTTCAGTTGCAAACGGATCGACGTCCGCCCGGTAGGCCATCAAATTGGAAAAGCCGTCGCCACTGTAGTCTTTGTGCGCATCCACCCGGTCCCTCGGATCAAGCCCGTGTTCGAGCTCCCACCAGTCCGGAATGCCATCCCGGTCGGTGTCCTTGTGATAGACATCCAATCCCAGCGCCCGCTTCTCGGCGTTGGTCATCCCGTCCCCGGAAAAGTCGAGATCGCCCGGCTCGACGGTGGAAACCCGCACCGTTTCGACCTCGGTGTCGAAATCGCTCGCTCCCCCGGCCCCGCGCACCTGGAAGCGCGAAAGGACGGCAAGCGAAGGGTCGCGGAAGCCGAAGACTCCATCGATCAGTTCCCCGTCGATACACAGGCGCCAGCGCTTGGTCTGGTAGTTCAACTTGATGTCTATGCGCCGCCATTCTTCCGGAGACACACCGCTTTCGTCGACCGGCACCCACGCTTCCGCCTCACCGTCATAGGCATGAAGGAACCCGAATCGGTCGGCGGCAACGAGGGCCGCGGCCGGATCGTTTATCGCTTCGGCATCCGGAAGCGGTCCGGGAGTCAAGCGCATCTTAAGCGTCGTCCATACCGGCCCGGGTTTGTCGAGCGATTCCAGAAACCGGGTCATTGTCGCCGGGGCGCCCTCGCGTGCGGGAAGGGCCGCGCGCAACTCCGCTTCGCCGGATCCGGTGCGCACCTCGGCCGCGGCGCCTTCCCAGCCGCGCTGACCGGCCAGGTCCCCGGGAGAGAAGGCATCCTCCTGAAAGCGTTCCTCAAACTCGCGCGCCCCTGTATCGGTTTCGGGCAGTTGCGCCGGATCCGAGACCGCAAGCGGGTCACGTCCCCAGAGCACCTTGACATCGTCGCGCAGGCCGTCGCCCGAAGTGTCCGGATTGCGCGGATCGCTCCCAAGCTCCCGTTCCAGCCAGTTGGGCAACCCGTCCCCGTCGTCGTCCAAGTGTCGCGGCTCGGCCGTTGTAATCGCAATGTCATCAAGCAGCGCTTCTTCTTCCAAAGCGTGAGCGATGTGAAAGCGGCTGAAGCTTTCGGCCGGGTTGGCAAAGCCGAGTCCTTCCGCCGCAAGGACCGAGTCGACCCACACCGACCAGGATTGAGTTTCGTAATCTTTGAGCAGCGTCACCGCGGTCCATCCTCCACGCACCGACCGGCCGGCCTCGCCGGCGGCGATCCACTCCCCGCGGACCCCGTCGAAGACCCGGAGGAGCCCGGAAGCATCGAAGAAAAAAGCGCTCGTTGCAAAGGGCGGGATTTCCGGGGCTCCGGCAAGGCTGCGGAAGGCCGGTTGCAACCGGAAGTCGACCCACACCCGCGCGTGATCGCTTAGAAAATCGTGGGACACCGCCCCGTCCTCTCCCGGAACCAGGCGCAGTGCGCGCATTCCTCGAAACGCCTCCTCCTCCTGCACCAGCGCCTCCGGCTCGCCCGAGACCATCCAGCCGCCCTGTTCGTGAATCGAACCCGCGCTGCGCTGCTCAAAGTCCTCGAAGAAAGGAATCCACACCCCGGATACCTCGTCCTCCCCCGCCTCGTCCATTCCCTGCTCGTAAAACCGTTCGATCGCCCGGGCGCCGTCCAACGGTTCGTCGCGGACGTTTGTATCCAAAGCCAGGGAATGTTCCTGCTTGAACGCATCGTCGATTCCGTCGCGGGCCTGATTGCCAAAAACCGGATGTTCCGAACCGACGAAGACGTAGTCAAAAAGCGTGTGGGCCACCGGGTGCCCGGTGATCGAAAGGTGGTCGAGAAACCCGAAGTGTCCCTCGAGCAGCGGCCGGTCGAACAGCCGCATGATATTGTTGACGTACAGGTCCCAGCTTTCGGTCTCGTAGTCGATCCGGAAGGTCAGCCGTATCCACTCGGCGGCAACCCCCTCCTCGCCGGCCGGAAAGGCGATCCCGCTGTCGACCCATCGGCCGGAGAGCGCCTCGTACTCGATGAGCCCCTCATCGCCCTCCCCGGCGAAACGCAACCGCACCCCTCCCAAGTCGACCCCGGTATCGACCCCGGCATCCCCGGAGGAAGGGAGAATGAAAAAATCCACAAACGTAATCTCCCCCTCCGGATACGGATCGAAGAAAATCTCGATCTCCGAAGGCGGCTCTTCGGCAAGCAGCCGCACCGACTGCTCGCCCGAGTAGGCGGTTTCGCCGGTAATCTCGACCTCCCCCGCCGGTACCCGCCAATCCCCGGTGGACTCCTCGATCGGACCGGACCGGTAGCCCTCGCTCTCCTCGAAGTCCTCGAAGAAGGGAGGAATCACCGCGGCGATTCCCGCCCCCGCACATGCGAGGGCGAAAAGAAGCGTGAGCGCGGCAAAGCGGCGGGGGTTTTGGGTCTTCATCGCGTGCGGAAGGGTTGAAAACGTTTCGTCATGGAGCGGCTGTTACGGATGGGTGGATACGGAACTTAAAATCAAAACCGAACCGCGGGTGACCCCAAGGCTCGAAAGCGTGAAATCCGAAAATCCCGTGGCCAGGGGCGCGGCGGTCGTGTTGTGGGCGCCGAAGCTTACGTAACCGGGCTGAATCTCGCCCACCGGATAGCGCGGCGAATCCCCCTCGAAGGGACGCTGCAGTTCCCCGTTGATCGTGAAGGCAAGCTCGCCGTTCTCGACCACGATGTCGAAGCGGTAACGCTCGGCGGCCCGCGTACTCCCCGAACCCACGTACTCGCCGTTGTGGTAGATCTGGTAGCCGTCCTCGCGGGAGGCATCGGCGCGGATCAGAATCCCGAAGCCCTCCTCGGCCACAAACGAGTTCGCGTTCGCACCCCCGAAATGAACCTGGGCCCAGCGGTCTCCGGCGTAGCGCAAGGTGCCCAGATCCGGTGCGAGCGTAATCCGCAGCCGGAAACCGTCACCGGATACCCCGAAGGCTTCCAACGGCGAAACCGAAACGAAGGTCGCCTCCCGGTTTTCGATCAGTAGGCCAACTTCCTCGTCCAGCCGGACCTGGTCCCCATCCAGCGCGGAATCGTACTCACCCGGGGCAACCGAATAATCGAGCCCGGCTTGTTCACCTGCCTGGCGTTCCCGCGCATCGGCCTCGTTCAGGGACACCTCTTGTGACGTCCCAAACGTATCCGAAAAAACGGTCACATCGCCCCGGAGGAACACCGGAGCCGCAATGAGAACCGCGACCATCATAAAGAGAAGGGAGTGTTTCATGTGAAAGCTGGGTTTGAGGTCAAAGGTGTGAAATGGCAGTCAAGCCAAACGTATCCGGAATATTGAGCACAAAACTAACGCGTCGTTACCACGGTGCCCGCCTCGGCGGCGGAGGATACGGCCGAATAACTGGTGCCGATCCGAAAATCGTTCATGCGGAATCCATTCCCGTTGCCCACAAACCGGACCCGGTTAAACGACAACGGACCCGGGGAACGCCGGATCTCCCCGGCCGCTTCCGAGGCATCCGGCTCGGGGTCCGAAGGGTCCGGATTGACAAACATCGTCACCCCGTCGCGCCGAGCCCCGTCCGAACCATCGTTGCGAAAATCGATCCGAAGCACGATCCACTGCGCCTCGGTGTACTCGCCGGAAAGAACGTTGTCGTACTCGGTCTGGATCTTCCAGCCTCCGGTTTCGTTGGTGCCGCGACCCAGAAACAAGCGCTCCTCTCCACCCTCAAAAAGAGAAATCCCGAAAAACGGGGGAAGGATCGGTTCCTCGGCCTGTAGAAACACCGACACCCACAACGTCTCCCCCGCAACCCCCACCGTCCCCCGCTCGTTGAGGTATCGGGCGGGTATCGCAAGCGTATCGAGTTGACGGAAATGGTAACTGTCCCGGGCAAAGCGCGCGTAACTTCCCGCCCCGAATGCCTCCTCCCCTCGCGGCGCAACCACCTCGCCGGCCGGATGCCCGCCAAACTCCTCGTACGCTCCGGCCCATCCCACACCACCGTCGCGCCCTTGCAGGGATCCCGGCGGATAGTCGAAGCTCTCGCGGACAAGCACCTCCGCAGAAACCGGCCCATAACAAAGCCAGCCCGCGCTCAAAATCGAGCCGATCCCAACGAGGCGGAAGTAACGGGAAGATCTCATCGGAGGTTTGGGGGTTGGAGTTATATCTTAAGGGTGAATCGAAAGCCGTCGGCTTGCAGATACGCTCAGAAAGCGAAAACACACCGGCACGCGCGCGGAGTTAATCCACAAGCGAAGATTCGCACGATCACAGCGGACCTTCGAGCGACCCGCAAAACGGCATTTGATGCCGTGTAGGCACCCCAAGAAGAACCGGCGCTCAAGCGTGGATTCCCCCGCATGGCGCTCCAGGGGCTTGTCGTTAGAGAGAGAGAGTGTGTGTGTGTGTGTGCTCTCTCAGCGTGGAAAGAAAACCCTGCTCCCTGCGTTCATCAGTTCCTCCGCTGGACTGCGACGCTTCACTCGGTTGACGCACCCATTCGGCAGCCACGACAACGACCGAGGGCTCGAACGGACTCCTGACAAACCGCAGCCCGCCGGTTACCGGAGATAAAGGCATGCGCGAGGCGTTCATGAAGAGTTGTGCGTTTTCGAGGTTAAAAGGCGAAGCAGTACTCCATCCGGAATAAAGAAATTCTAGTTGGAGTGAGTATCATAAATTTGTTTCGCGCGCAAGGGCGTTTCCTCCTATGCCACACGCGATTTTGCATAAATTGAGAAACATCGGGACCTTATGCAGACAAATTTTTTTCGAAAATATTCGCTCCTTTTTTCGGTATGGTGCCGGAGCATAGGCGCTTCGCTCCCGCCTTGCCGCTACGCGGCACCCCC
>PWMU01000137.1 GCA_003558065.1 Opitutia bacterium
GGGTTTATCCCCGGAGTTCGCCCCGGATTCTCCCGGGGTAAACCCGGTCGCCACAGATTGGCTTTATTTTCAGATTTTTGGATCCGGCTCAGGGTTCATTATTTATGGCGGGCTACACTAGGGAGCGGTTGGTTTCAATGAATCGTCTCAGGGCCGGCGGCACCGGTTCGGAGTCGGGGTAACGGCTGCCCGTGTTGAAGGGATGAGGGATTAGGGAAGAGTGGGATGTAGGCAACACGAGAACCGACGACAGCCATGATGGATCGGACGGTACCGCAAGGACCCGCGAGGCTTCCATTCCGGTTTCAGCCAACAGGGCAATCCGCTCATTTTTTATGCGAAACGGACTGATCGCCAGGTTCGCCGGCCAGTGAAATCAGGGTGAAGTTAAAAAAGTGTAAATTTTCTTGTCGACAGCTATAGGGGAATCCCTTATTAAGTGTTAAGTGCGCCTTATTCGCCGGCTGATGAGCAAACAGCCCTGAGCGGTCGGAAAAGGTGAATCAGAGACGCAAAGTAAGTGTTGCAATTATATGAAAATTAATAGTTTAAGTTTAGTAGGGGAGCGGGTTCTTCCGCGGCGCAAAGAGGTGGCGGCAGGGCCGTCATTGAAGCAGGGAGTCCGTGCCGTGGCGAGCAGCTGGCGTCGCTTTTTAGGTTTGCGGGTGGGTTTGAGTGCCGGAGTTGCGGAGGGAGCCACCGGGCCTGCCGAGGGCTTGGAGAAGCCGGACGGAGGCATCGGCTCACCGCCGAAGGAGCCTCGGCCACAGGATACCCGCTTCCAAGCCTGCGATAATGGAGATCGGACGATTCTCGGGCTCATTCCCGACATGATCTTTCGCGTCAATTCGGCATATGAGTTTCTGGATATCATTTCTCCCTCGAACGATAAGCTTTACGTTTCGAGGGAAGAGGCCCTCGGAAAAAGAATCGGCGAAGTGTTTCCCGAAGAAGAAGCACGGCTGTTTTCAAACGGTATCCGCAACGCTCTCGAGACAGGAATCCTCGAGACAATTGACTATCCCCTGGAAGTCGAAGCCGGGAGGCTCCATTTTGAAGCGCGAATCATTCCCTCCGACGACCGGGAGGTAGTGGTGCTCGCACGCGATGTAACCCAGGAGAGGCAGGCACGGTTGGCCCGCCAGAAAATCGAAAAAACGGAGGGCTTGTCAATCCTGGCGGGGGGAGTCGCCCACGACTTCAACAATCTCCTTACGGTGATTCTCGGCCACGCGAATCTGGGAATGATGGAAACCCGCAAGGATTCGGGGTTGTACTCCCACCTGGAAGCCATCGAAAGCGCTTCTCTGGAAGCGGCCGGGGTGTGCCGGAAAATGCTGGCTTATGCCGGCAGGAATCACGTGGAGCTTCACAAGATCAATCTAAACGCGGTGGTCGGCCACATGCACCAGTTGCTGAGGCGTTCCGTGGCCCAGGATATTGCTCTAAAGGTGGAGCTTGCCGATAACGTGCCGCCGGTCAAATCCGAGGCGTCGCTCGTGGAGCAGATGGTGGTGAGCCTTGTTATCAACGCCGCTGAAGCCCTGGGAAACAAATGCGGCGAGATTCGTATCGCCACCGGTAAGGTCCGGATTTCGAAGACGGCTCTCAAAAACATGGCGTTCCCCTCTGAGTTGTCGATCGGCGAGGCCGCTTTTGTCGAGGTTTCCGATAACGGCGTCGGCATGAGCCCGGATTGCCGTAATCGAATGTTCGAGCCTTTCTTCACGACAAAGTTTACCGGGAGGGGACTGGGATTATCGGAAGTGCATGGGATTGTTACGATGCACAAGGGAGGGTGCCGGGTCGTCAGTGAAAAAGGCCTGGGAACTACGGTTCGGCTACTTCTCCCCGCGCTCGCGGAACCCGAATGCGTGGCCGCGGTGAAACATTTCGATTCCCCTCGTAATCGTATCCGGGAGGGATCGATTCTGGTCGTGGATGACGAAAAGGGTATGCGACGGATCGCGAAAAGTATGTTGGAAGCTTCCGGATTTTCGGTGGTGACAGCCGGAAGCGGCGGCGAAGCAATCGAGAAATTCCGGCGGCATCAAGCCGCGATTTCGGCCGTTCTGCTGGATATGGCCATGCCCGATAGGGACGGAAACAACGTTCTCCGCGAACTCCGGAAAATCAACTCCGGGGTTCCCGTGCTTATGATGAGCGGTTATCCCGATCCCGGAGCACCTGGGCCCGGTGAAGAGGAGGCGAATGGCTTTTTAAAGAAACCTTTCAGTTTGGAGGAATTGAGCGCTGGTTTGGGGCGTCTATATGCGGATCAGGAGCCGACAATTGCCGAAACCTGAGAAATCCTCGGCTCTCTCGCCACCTCGACCCGACCGTATTGGACCAAAGACCCCGGACATTGAAATCTCGTCGGAACTTCGGTTTTAAATGCGGCCCAAACTCGAACGGGCGCAAGCCGGTTCACGGCCGCCTATTGGAAGGAATGTCTCTACCGCCCACGGCGCATCTGGAACGGAGAGATCCGCGAAACCCCGCAATGGTATGTCCGGATGCAGGCCGGCGGTCGAAGGCGGAAGATCACTCTCAAAACGAACGACAAGGACGAAGCAGCACGCCGGGCCGCCAAACTTTACGACGATATTCGGGCAAGGGGCTGGGAACCCGCCCTTGCCGCCTTCGACCCGACGAAGGCCGGAAAAACCGATTGCGTGACCGTCGGGGACTTTATTGAAGCCGTTGAAGCCGCCGGGACCGGACTGGCCCCGCGATCACTCAGGGGGTACGTCGGTTCCTTCCGGTGGATCGTGGCCGCCGTCTTCGGTATCGAAGGGGGCGAATCCCCGGCCGGACGCTCCGAACGCGTATTACCGGGCCGCGAAGACGTTTAAGCGGTTGACGGCATGGCTTCGGGGAAAGGGCGTCATGGGGGGCAAGCCGCTTCACACACTCCGGAAGGAATTCGGGAGCATGATCGCCGCGACCGCCGATATTCATACAGCGAGCCGTCAGTTGCGGCACTCGAACATTTCGACCGCCCTTGAGCTTTTCAACGAGCATCAGGCCGGCCGGATCACCCTGGCGCACGAGTAGGCGTCCTTGAAGCGCTGAGAAGCCGATGACGGGCCTTTCGGGAGCAAGGGCGGGTATGGAAAACACCCGGTGCGGGGATTAAAGCAATTTGTCGAATCCCTCCGGGGTCAACCCTGCTTGGCGACGGATGTTCGCCAACGTCCCGGGCTTAATGCTGCCATGCATTGGAACGACGACCCGACGGGAACCTTTGGAGAGCCGAACGTGACTGCCGCCGGTTTTCGGTTTACCTTCGAAACCGGCACGCCGCAACGCTTTCACGGCATTCTTGCCGGAAATGTCACGGGGCAGCTTCACGCCGGTTCGAGAACGGACAGGGAAGGGTCATCTTGGAAGTGGAGGCGGGCGCGTTCGGGTAACTCCCCTTCATCGAAATAGCACCGGACGGCATCGACGATTTCCCGCTGAAGCTGATCGAGGGAATCGGCCTGGGTGGTGATTCCCCCGCCGTGAACCGGATCGTCCCATGAGGCAACCAGCCAGCCGCTTTCCGGATCAGTGGTCACGGTTAAGGTGATTTCTCGCATGATGGAACGGTAACCGGGACTTTTGCGGGTGTAAAGACACTTCGCGGCATTTCGTGGCGACACCCGGAGCCTAAACCGGAATCCACCCTGGCCGAAATCGCAAGGGTGGAAGTCTCCGCGATCACTTCCAGGGAGAGGGGGCACCCGGGGCGTGACGGGAGGAGTGGGAGGACTGACCCCGGTCTGAAAAGTGGCCAAGAAGTGGGCAAGCGTGAAAAGTTACTATGGGGCGGATTCCGTAAGTTGTTGTCTTAAACGGAGCCGGCGATGGGACTCGAACCCGCAACCTACTGATTACAAATCAGTTGCTCTGCCAATTGAGCTACGCCGGCGATCCTGAAAAGGCTGGTACCCCCCCCGGGA
>PWMU01000128.1 GCA_003558065.1 Opitutia bacterium
GAAGTTCTTTTCTGATGCGGGAATTCCAAAGACGTGCTCGGAGGGGGGCTCGTAAACGGTTTCCGAATCCCGGATGCCGAAATAGGCCTTCATGCCGCGGGCGGCCTTGCGGCCGGCGCCCATGGCCCGGATGACGGTGGCCGCGCCCGTGACAATGTCGCCTCCCGCGTAGATCCCGGTGATCGCGGTCGCCAGATTTTCATCCACGTCGATGTACCCCCGGTTGGTCAACCTGAGCCTGGAGGTTTGTCCCAGGATCGGATTCGGATGGGTTCCGATGGCGTAGACCACAAGGTCGGCGGGAAACTCGAATTCGCTTCCGGCAACCGGCATGGGCCGCCGGCGGCCTGAACTGTCGGGCTCGCCCAATTCCATGCGCTGGCAGCGCATGCCGCGAACATTGCCCTCCCCGTCATCTAGAATCTCCACAGGGGTGGTCAACCAGTTGAAGTCGATGCCTTCCTCCTCGGCGTGCTCGAGCTCCTCGAGCCGCGCGGGACATTCCTCGCGCGTGCGCCGGTAAACACAGCAGACCTCCTCGACACCCAGGCGCCGGCAGACCCGCAGCGCGTCCATGGCGGTGTTGCCGGCACCGATCACGGCGATACGCCGGCCCAGCGGCAACGGGGTGTCGTATTCCGGGAACCGGCGGGCGCGCATGAGATTGCAGCGGGTGAGCAGCTCGTTCGCCGAAAGGACGCCGTTGAGCGACTCGCCGGGAATGCCGGCAAAACGCGGCGATCCGGCGCCGGTGGCCACAAAGACACCGTCGAATCCCATTTCCCCCACCATTTGCTCCAGTGTGAACAGGCGCCCGACCAGGGTGTTGCAGGCGACTTTTACACCGAGCTTTTCAAGGTTCGCGTATTCACCGTCAATGACGCTGTCGGGAAGCCGGAACTCCGGGATGCCGTACCGGAGGACGCCGCCCGGGCGGTGGAGGGCTTCAAAGATAGTGACCTCGCAACCGGCCTTGGCCATGTCCGCCGCACAGGCGATTCCCGCGGGGCCGGAACCGACAATGGCGACCCGGAACGCCCTGGGCTCGATGTGGGGAACGGTACTCCAGCCGTTTTCGATCGCCCGGTCCCCGATCCAGCGCTCCAGCCTGCCGATGGCGACCGGTTCGAGCGTGTCGCCCACGGGGCAGACCGCCTCGCACTGGCTTTCCTGGGGACAGACGCGGCCGCAGATGGCCGGCAGGAGGTTGGCTTCGGTGAGGGTTTCATACGAGCCGCGATAATCGCCCCGGCCGAGCTTTTCGATGAACCCCGGAATGTCGATCGAGACAGGGCACTCCTTGACGCAGGCCGGGTCGGGACAGAGCAGGCACCGTTCGCTCTCGCGCCGGGCGGCTTCTTCACCGTAGCCCAGGGCGACCTCGGCGAAGTTCGCTATACGGAGGTCGCACCCCTGCACCGGCATCGGCGTGCGCTCCTGGGGAATCGTGCGAATGGTTTTTTTGGGCATAGGGTTACCTGGTTGAAATGCGCTCCTCCTCCTCGGGTTTTTCCCTCGGTATCCCCAAAAGCCAGTTTTGCGCGCGCTTATCCGAGTCCGGATTCATCCAGCGGTCGAGCGATTTCGCCTCATGCTTTTTGAATCGCGCGAGGCGGCTCATCAGGTCGTCGAAGTCAACCTGGTGGGCGTCGAACTCGGGTCCGTCCACGCAGGCCATAAAAACCTTGTCGCCCACCTTCACCCGGCACCCGCCGCACATGCCGGTGCCGTCGACCATGATCGGGTTGAGACTGACCACCGTTTTGATCCTGCGGGCACGGGTGGTTTCCGCGCACGCCCGCATCATGATCGGGGGACCGATGGCCACGACGCGGTCGATGTCGGGGTGCTTCTCCATCGACATCTCGATTCCTTTCGTGACCAGGCCCTTGATGCCCGCGGAGCCGTCGTCGCTGCAGATGATGAACTCGTCGCAATAGCGCCGGAACTTGTCCTCCCAGAAGACGAGGTCCTTGTTGCGAAATCCGATGACGCCGATGACGTAGGCGCCGGCCTCCTTGAACGCGCGCGCCTGGGGAAAAACGGGCGCCACCCCGAGTCCGCCGCCGACACAAACGACTTTGCGGGTTCCTTTTGTCGGGCTCGGTTCGCCCAGCGGTCCCACCATGGCCGGCAACCGGGTTCCCACCCGGCATTCCCGCCGCATCTCGCGCGTGGTCTTGCCTACCGCCTGGATTACCAGGGTGATCGTTCCGCGCTCGCGGTCGAAATCGGCGATGGTGAGCGGCACGCGCTCGCCGTGATCGTGATGCAGGACGATCACAAACTGGCCCGGCTGGGCCGCGCGCGCCATCAACGGATCCCTGATTTCGAGCAGATAAGTGACCTCGGAGAAGTCCTCCCGGGCCACGACCTCGAAGGTCCGATCGGTTTCAGGGGCGGCGATGGGGTTGGTTGTTTTCATGGGTTTGAGCGAAAGTGGTTCAGTTTGAATCGGGACGAGGCTCTGTTCCGGGAGTGGTCTGGACACGGCAGGGAAGAAATGAACCGTCTGCTCTTCCGACTTATTATCCCTGGCAGACAAACTAATAAGCATCCCCCATGCCAAAGGCGGATTGCCGGAGGGGGAATCGACCGTCGGCGGCCGTTCGAGCGCTTATTGGGGCGGCGTGATTGACAAGGAGGTGGCATCCGGGGTGAAGGAATGAGTGCCGGGGCGAGGGCCGGTGAGTCCTGCTTGTGAAACAGGGTTGAATCGATCGGAAGGCCTGTGAGAAAGAAGAACGGGATCTTGAGGGGGTCGGGCGGGCGTAACTTGCGGTGTTAAAGGCAGTGTCACGATTTTGTGACACCCGTAGCGAGGTATTCACGTGTGTGTGACGGATGCCGTGCATCCGGGGCTGTTTCTGTTCGCCCAGGACAAGCTGCGACCTTGAGGGCATGATGATGACGGGGACTCAACCGGCCGGCGATTCGGCGGGAATTTTATCCGGTTTGTTAAAGTGGCGGCAGATTCCATGTTTTTTCAAAAAACGATAAAAGGTCGCGCGGGGCAGCTGCGATTCGGATTGGGCACGGGCGATGTTGCCGTCGCAGCGATTCAACAGTTCCTCGAAATAGGAGCGCTCGAAGGCATTGCGGCGCTCGGCGAAGCCTCCTTCGCGCGCTTCGGCCGTGAGACCGGCCTGGGCGATCAATTCGTCTGGCAGGTTGTCGGCGGTGATGAGCCCGCCGGGAGTGAGGGCGCCCGCCCGTTTGACGGCGTTTTGCAGCTCACGGACGTTCCCCGGCCATTGGTACGAAAGCAGAATCTCGCAGACATCGGGGGCGAGATCCATGCCTTCGCGTTTCATTTCGCGGGCAAAGGTCTCCAGAAAGAACCTTGCCAGCAGGGGAATGTCTTCGGGGCGCTCGCGCAGCGGCGGGACCTCGATGCACGCGACATTGATCCGGTAATACAGGTCGGCGCGAAAACGGTGTTGGCGTATTTCCTCTTGGAGATTCAGGGAGGTCGCGGCGATGATTCCCACGTCTATGGCAATCTCTTCGTGGCCGCCGACCCGGCGGATCTTCCGGCTCTGCAGGGCCCGGAGCAGTTTGGCTTGCAGGTTGAGGGGGAGCTGGGCGATCTCGTCGAGAAAGACGGTCCCCCCGTGGGCGAACTCGAGAAGGCCGAGGTTGCGCGCCTGGGCCCCCGTAAAGGCCCCGCGCTCGTGTCCGAAGAACTCGCTTTCAAGGAGAGCCTCCGGTATGGCCCCGCAGTCGATGGGAACGAAGCGTTGGTCGTTGCGGGGGCCGGCCCGGTGAAGGGACCGGGCGACCAATTCCTTGCCGGTTCCGGTTTCTCCGAGGATCAGGACGTCGATATCGTTGTGCGCAAGGAGACGAATTTTCTCATAGACCGACCTCATCGCCTCGCTCTTGCCGATGATGTCGTGGAACCGGTGCGGCGCCTCGACCTGACGCATGAGAAAGCGGTTTTCATCGCGCAGCCTCCTGGTTTCGAGGAGGCGTTCGCAGGTGGCCAGCAGATCCTCCGGCTGGAAGGGTTTGATGAGGTAATCAACCGCGCCGAGTTTCATGCTCTCCACGGCCGTTTCCGCCTGCGGAAATGCGGTGATCATGAGGACGAGTGTGTCCGGGTCTTTCTCCCGTGCGGCGCGCAACAGGTCCATTCCGGTCACTATGGGCATCCGAATATCGGTTATGATGAGATCCCATGACTTGACGGTTATTTTATCCCGTGCGGCGCGGCCGTCCTGTTCCAGGACGATTTCCGCGTCGGGCAAATCCGTGAGCGTGTCGCCACACACTTCGAGCATGCCCGGTTCGTTATCGACAACGAGAATGTGTGTTGTGCTCATGATGAGGTCTTTTTTATTTCGTTGTTCGGCACGGCAACCGGAAAGGTGACTCCGGCGGCCCGTCCGGCGGCGGGGCAACGGTTCCCACCCGCGGAGGCGGGGAGCTGTTGCCCGGGGAGTGTGAGTCAGAAGATTCCATAACGGTTCGATTGATCATCGGACACACGGACCGAAGGAGCTCCTCGGAGTCATTGGCGCGGATGTCAAAATACGGGTGGGTTAGTGCAAGCTTGGGAAAACCGGATATCCGCTGAGTTTATCTGCAACCCCCCGGCGGAGTCTCCGCATGGGTTACTTTGGACTGCGCACGCATTGCACTCCTTTTGCGGAAGTCCGCTGCACGGTTCCAATGAAGGTTCCAGTTTTGAGACGAACAGGGCGGGGCGCGTTCTCAAAATTGGGAATCGGCTATTGCAAAGCCCATCCAGGGCAATCCGGGCGTACAGGGGACCAATAGGGCTCCCGCCGGGGGGCAATGCGGTATCACTTTCGAGACGGCCGCCGCTTTGTCCGGTTTTTCCGAAGAATTATTTTCAGAGTCCTAAGGGACTTGTATGGATATATTTGTGACAATCCCCGCCCCTTTGTGTCCTGGAAAAACACCCTGTGGCACGCCTCTTGCACATGAGCGAGGCCAAGCGCTTGACAAAAGACTATGAAACCCTCGAACAAACTTATAGGTACGCAACCCGCCAGGTTGGGCCGGACCCGGAGGCTGATCCAGGCTGCGGTCGGCGCGGTGGTCATCATTGGCGTGGCTGCCTGCGTCCACACCGTAAACCGGACGATCATGGCGCCTCCCCAGATTGCGGGCGCCACGTTCGTCGGCGCCGACAGTTGCGCCGACTGCCACGAAGACGTCACCCGGGGCTTTAGCGGGGCGACGCACTCGTGGCTCAAAAACCATGAAGGAACGGACATCAGTTGCGAATCCTGTCACGGACCGGCCAGTATTCACGTGGAAACCGGCGGGGCGTTGCAGACGATCGTCAATCCCAAACGCTCACCCGAGGCCTGTTTCGACTGTCATCTCGACAAACGCGGAGAGTTTCGCCTCGCCCACAGTCATCCGGTGATCGAAGGGCAGGTGAGCTGCAGCGACTGCCACGACCCCAACCAGGGCGACGCGGTCATGGGGCGCGGGACCTCCCTGGCTTCGCAGAATGATACCTGCATGCAGTGTCACCAGGCGCAACGCGGTCCCTTTGCTTTCGAACACGAGGCCATGCGGGAAGGTTGCACCACCTGTCACCAGCCGCACGGCTCGGTCAACGACAGGATGTTGGAGGCGCGCAACGCCAACCTGTGTCTCAAGTGCCATTTCCAGGAACGCCGCGGCGGGGAGATCATGATCGGGGGAAGGAATCACACCGGTTTCCTCGGAACGGGCACGTGCTGGTCGGCCGGCTGCCACGAGGCGGTCCATGGATCCCATGTCAATTCCTCACTGCGTTTCTAATGCCAAGCCAACTCACAAAACAATGAAGATCGATGGGATGAACACTTCAAATTCGTTTTCTGATTCCAGGAATCCGCCGAAGCGTACGGCTTTCGGCGGACTCCTTGCCGGGCTCTGCTTCTTTGGCGCCGCCGTTGCCGCTCACGCTCAATTCCAGCCGCCTCCTCCCGAGGATTACGACCACCAGGGATGGGTCGGCATAACCGGGGGAGGGGTTATCGTGGACGGTAGCAAGGCGACCTTCCAGCAGCGCCATCAGATTCCGGCCCGGGCCTACGGAGGGCTGGATTCGTTTTTCTGGGAGAGCTATCCTACGAGGGACCTGATCATGCAACTCGAGGTGCGCAGTATTTTCGACGAACATAACCAGGACATCAAACTGAGCCTGGAACACGCCGAAGGGGCGTTTGTGCGTGGCGGGCTCCGGCAGTTTCGCACCTGGTACGACGGCGGAGGCGGTTATTTTTCACCCACCGACGGCTGGTTTGATCTGCACGAGGACCGGATGCACATTGACAGCGGGGAGCTCTGGATCGAGGTCGGCGTGTCGGAACCCGACAAGCCCGAAGTCGTTCTCGCCTACGCCCACCGCTACCGGCGCGGCCTGAAGGATTCGACTATCTGGGGCCGCACGGGGCTGACGGACGGAGCGGGCAGGCGGGCCATTTTGCCCTCGTTTCGCGAAATCGATGAATCGCGGCACATCGTCGAAGGCCGAATGAAGCACAATGTCCGCGACACCGACTTCGGCGCGGGACTGCGCTATGAAGTATCGGACGTGGACAACACGCTGAACACGCGCGAACTCGAGACCACCGGTTTCGGCGCGGCCGACAACAGGCAGGTGAGGCACCGCGAAGGGGTGGAGAGCGATGTGTTGTCCACCCATGCCTGGACCACCACGCAAATCAATGATGCCACCCGCTTTTCGACCGGCTACATCTATACCAGGCTCGACAATGATATCAGCGGCAGTCGCATCCGGATCGACCCCGATGAGTCGGCGGCCGATCAGCCGGCTCCCCACTTTACCGATCTCGTGGGAGTGACCCAGGTGCGCCAGCATGTCGCCAACATGAACCTCTCGCTTTTGCTTCTGGAGGATCTTTACCTGATTCCTTCTCTTCGCGCCGAAATCCGGGATTCCGATTCACTCTCCATGTTCGACGATGGAGATCAACAGCGGGTAACGAGCCACAACGACACCCTCACGTTCTCGGAACGTCTCGAATTGCGCTATAACGGACTCCAAAGGTGGCATCTTTTCACCCGGGGCGATTGGACGCAGGGCCAGGGAGACTCGAGGGAAAGGAGCACGGTCGCCGACGACCGGGAGGTCGATTTCGACCGCAGGAGCCAGCGCTATACGCTGGGTGCCAACTGGTACTTTCACCAGAACTACACCCTGGGTTTTCAATATTACCATGAAATCCGGAAAAACGATTTCGATCACATCATCAGGGGAAGGACCGGCCAGGATATCGACCGGCAGGATTTCACGACCGACGCCTTCAACGTGCGCCTGACCTCGCGGCCGGTCAACCGGGTGACGCTGGTGAGCCGCTATGATCTGCGGCTCTCCCGTATCGATAACAAGGTCAGCCGTCCGGAGGACCTTTCCTCGATCCGCAGCGGCGAACAAACCCGCCATATCTTCAGTCAATCCGGTACCTGGACACCGCTGGAGCGCCTTTATCTGCAGGGAAGTGTGAACTACGCGGTCGATCGCCACGAAACCCCCGCCCAGCAGGCGGGCGACACCGTTCTCGAGTCAAAAAACGACTACCTGTTCACCAGCCTCGGCATGGGCTATGCCTACAGCCCGAAAACCGACATCGATCTGCATTATACCTACTATCTCGCGGATAATTTCGAAGACAACTCGGAGGACAGCGTGGCTTACGGAGTCGGCGAATACGAGCATACGGCAGGGACCCGGATAACCCGCCGTATGGCCGATAATTTCGTATGGTACGGCGGGTACCGGTTCTTCTACTATCGCGAGGACACGACCGGCGGCAACAGGGACTACGACGCGCACCAAATTTACTCCGGGCTGGCATTCAATTTCTGATCCAAGGGATCGAATCCAATGATCCAATTGAGCGACTAACGTACCATGAAAGCAATGATTGCGCGGTAAAAGCGAACCCATGCGGAGTCTCCGCCGGTCCTTGCCAATAACATACCTAATACCATGAATAAGATGACACGAATTACTTTGACCGGTGCCGCGGTGGCCGGATGCGTGGCGATTGCGGCGGCCGGCCTCCGGGCCGGCGCGGCGGAAGGGGATCTTTCTCCCGCCCAATTGAGCATAAGTTCGTCGCAGACCGAAATCGACGCGGAAAGTCTCTGGGGAGAAGATTGCGCCGGCTGTCATGGCCGGGACGGCAGGGGCCAGACCCGGGTCGGACGCCGGGTGGGGGCCAAGGACCATACCGAACCCGAGAACCAGAACGACTATTCCGATCAGCGGGCTTTCAAGAGCTTGAAGGAGGGAATGTACAAGAACGGCGACGAACTGATGAAGCCCTTCGGCGAAGGCCGGTCGGAAGACAACGGCTTAACCGACGAGGAGATTGTCGCCCTGGTGGCTTACGTGCGCGAGTTCGGCCCGGAGGATTGGCAATGGAACCGGGAACTGAACGAAGCAGCCCTTGAAGCGGACGAGGAGCGGGAAGAGCTGATGGAGTATATCGAGGAGCACGGCCCTGAAGAATGGCGGAAAGACTAGAGTGTCCGGCCCTCATGCCTGATGAAGGAGGAAACCAAAACTGCGATTGTTCTGGCCGGAGTGGCGATCTCATTCGCCGGACTCGCTGTGGTATTTTTTACCCTCTCGGCGATCGACGAACGTCCGGCTCCCCGAATCGTGATGGTTGATTCGGGGTTTCTCGACACGTCCCCGGTACGGATGAACTACGCCGCGATGGTCGAGGCCGGCGAGGACATCTTCGATTACGATTGCTACCTGTGTCACAGCCGGCGTGAGCCGGTCGAGCTCCAATTCGACGAGCTCGGCGGGCTGATTCTCGAGGAACATGATTACATCACTTTTGAGCACGGGCCCTCCCGGGAGAATAATTACTGCTTCAACTGCCATGACCGGGACCAGCTCGACCGTCTCCGCACCCAATACGGCACGACGCTGACCTTCGAGGAAAGCACCCAGCTTTGCGGCAGTTGCCACGGCACCACGTTGCGGGACTGGAAACAGGATGCCCACGGCCGGACCGGCGGCTACTGGAACCTCGCCATGGGAGAAAGGACACGCCTGGACTGCACGGAATGCCACGATCCGCACGACACCCGTTTCCCCACCCTCGAACCCGCGCCGGGGCCCCATTCCATGAAGAATCGCATCATCGTCTCACCCGAAAACAACCGGGATCCATGAAATGAGCGCCTCCGAAAACAAGCCGGATTCGTCCTCGGGCGGGAGCATGAGCCGGCGCAGCTTTCTCCGGGTCTCCGCCGGGGCCACGGCTTTGACCGGCCTGGCCGCCCTGGCCGCGGGCCTGGCTCCCCTGCGCGAGTTGAGCCGCTTCACTTCGGTGGAAAAGTTTCTCCAGAAACATTATCACGAGCTTTCCCCGGAGCAGATGAAGCGAGTGCTCGAGCGGATCGCGCGCGAAGTGGAACAGCAGTATGATCTCCGCCCGCACGTACGCGACCTCAAACCGATGGACGGGGTGGAGTTTGTTTATGCACTGAACCTGAGCCGGTGCATCGGTTGCCGCAGATGTGTCCATGCCTGCGTGGCCGAGAACAATCAGTCGGGAGATCCCGATCTGGAGTACATCCGGGTGGTGAAGATGCCCAAGGGCACCTTCGACCTCACCAAGGGAGACCATAATTATGAGCCCGAGGAAGTTCCCGAGGACGGTTACTTTTACATGCCGGTGCAGTGTCACCAGTGCGCCAATCCCCCCTGCGTGAAAGTGTGTCCGGTCGAGGCCACCTGGCAGGAGGCGGACGGAATAACGGTCATTGATTACGACTGGTGCATCGGCTGCCGCTACTGCCAGGCGGCCTGTCCGTACTTCGCGAGGCGCTTCAATTTCCGGAAGCCGCGGATTCCTAAAGAACGGCTCAATCCGGACATGTCCTACCTGGGCAACCGCCCGCGGGAGAGCGGGGTGATGGAGAAGTGCCATTTCTGCATCCAACGCACCCGGGCCGGCCGTTATCCCGCCTGCCTGGAGGTCTGTCCGACCGGCGCCCGCAAGTTCGGCAACATCCTCGATCCTGACAGCGAGATCAACTACATCCTGAAAGAAAAACGGGTGTTCACCTTCATCCTGAAAGAGGATCAAGGCACCTTGCCCCGCTTCTTCTACTACCTGGATAAGTGAATGATGCTTCCGTCCCATAAACACTCCACGGGCGATTATCGGGCCGCGCCCGCCCGGACGGCGACCGCCGGTCCCATTCGCCAGGGAAGCCTGTCGCGTGCGAACCGGGACCGCGGTTCCGTGGAGACAAGCATTCGAAGGAGGGATCGCGTATGACCGGAACTCGAAACTACCTGAGATTTCTCGGCCGATGTCTGGGCATCGCCTTCGTCGGCGACTGGCGTTACTACGCATGGATGGGTGTTTTGACGGTCATTTGCCTGGCCGGTCTCAATGCCTACGCCAACCAGCTTGTCGAGGGGCTGGGCAGTACCGGCATGACGGATCAGGTGTCCTGGGGGATCTACATCGCCAACTTCACCTTTCTTGTGGGGGTGGCCGCCGCGGCCGTGATGCTGGTCATCCCGGTATATATTTACAAGAACCGGCACCTCCACGACCTGGTGGTTTTCGGAGAGCTGCTGGCCGTGGCGGCCATTCTGATGTGCCTGGCCTTTGTGACCGTGGACCTGGGTCGACCGGACAAATTCATGCACATGATTCCCGGGCTGGGAAAACTCAACTTTCCGGGGTCTATGCTGGCCTGGGACGTGGTTGTCCTCAATGGCTATCTTTTGCTCAATCTTCACATAATCGGCTACCTGCTCTACTCTCGTTACCAGAACCGGTACCCGCGGAGGTGGTTCTACATTCCCTTCGTCTTCATCGCCATTGTCTGGGCGATTTCCATTCACACCGTGACGGCCTTTCTCTTCGTCGGATTGGGCGGCAAAGAGTTTTGGAACCAGGCCATCATCGGCCCGCGGTTCCTCGCATCGGCCTTTGCGGCCGGACCGGCCCTGATCATTCTGGCCCTCCAGGTCATACGGCGTGTTTCCGAGTACCGTGTACGTAACGAGGCCCTGTTGACGCTGCGCTCCATCGTCCAGGTGGCGATGTTGATCAATGTGTTTCTCCTGGTGTGTGAGGTTTTCACCAAATTCTATTCCGACACCGCCCGGGGCGTGTCCGCGAAGTATCTTTACTTTGGGCTCGAGGAATTCAACGCCCTGGTCCCCTGGATCTGGGGAGCGATCCTTTTGAACGTGGTGGCACTGGCGCTTCTGATTCTTCCGGTCAGCCGCAGCCTGCGGTACCTCAATATCGCCTGTGTTTTCGCCATCGTCGGCATCTGGGTGGAGAAAGGAATGGGGCTGGTCGTTCCGGGATTCATTCCGACGCCGCTGGGTGAAGTGGTCGAATACATGCCCACATGGAACGAGACCCTCGTTTCGCTGGGGATCTGGGCTTTCGGGCTTTTGGCCTACACCGTTTTTCTTCGAACGAGCATCCCCATTCTCCAGGGACGCCTGAACAAGAACAACGAACACAGGGCGCTGACCGATTCAATCGAAGAAAGTCCGGCCGGCGGGGTGGAGCCATCTCAACCTTGAAACCTCAATGCTCAAGACGATGTGCCGCAAGCTTACAGCCGAAGACGCCCGCCAGTCGATGGAAGCTCACGTGGCCGAGAAGGGACGGGCCCTTCGGGAGAAATATGGGCCGGAGATCGGGTGGGATGAGCTGTTGCGGATACTCGAAGACCGGGAGTTCGTCCGTTATCCCTGTCGCATCGTCTGTGGCGCGGACAAGCTGCAGAAGGGAGAGTTTGCCCATCCCGTCCCCAACGGAAAGCAGCCGGAGGATGGGTTTATCATGTATGTGCACCCTGTGGTTTCCCTCGATCCCAAGCGGGCGGCATCCCTGGTTCTGTACCAGCTCGTTCTCGTCAATTACGGAAGATTCGCCTCATCCAGGGACGCCGAGATCTTCGGCGCCTGCGCGCTGGGGATTTCCAGGGACGACTACTATGCGATCCTGTGTAAGGCGGCCGATGAATTGATATGACCGACACCTTTAATGCCATGTCTATGCTATGAAATCAAAATTGACCGACCTCTTGCTTTGGATTTTCCGTTTCCTGGGCTCCATCAAGTTCGCGATGCTCCTGATCGGGGTGGTGATCGTGGCGTCGATTTTCGGGACCCTGATCGAGTCCGGGTTCAACGCCAGGGTCGCGCAGACCTACATTTACGATGCTCCCTGGTTTATCGTTTGGCTGTTGCTGCTCTGCACGAATCTCATCGTGGCCGTCATGGTCCGCTATCCCTGGAAGCCGCACCAGTGGGGGTTCGTCATCACGCATGGCGGCATCGTAGTCATTCTGGCCGGCGGAATCGTCGGCCGTATCTGGGGCCTGGAGGGAACGATGACCCTCCACGAGGATGGATCCCCGCAGAACTTTCTCGTTGTCAATGAAACGCTTCTGCAGGTGCAGGACGCCGGCGGGAAGATCGACTCCTTTTCCCTGAACCTGGATGTCCGCGAACCGAAACCGGAGCGCCCGTTGCGATTTCAGTCGGGGGAGGTGGGGGTGACCGTTTTGGAGGTGGCCAATGAACTGGGACGTCGTCGTGTGGTCGAGCCCGGCGGGACCGGGGACTCGCCGGCATTGCGATTGATCATGGAAGGGAACGCGGCCCCGCACGCGATCGATCAATGGCTGGTGCGGGACAATCCTCAACAAGGGGAAATCACTATGGGGCGGAGCGTCGTTCGCTTTGCCGGCGAACGTGATGCGGGGAGTCCGGCAACGGGCAACGGGGTTTCCGGTGACCCTTCCCGTGAGATCCACTTTGTTTTCGCGAAGGTCGAGGGAATGAATGTTTCCCGTGGTGTCTCCGGAAAGGAAAGCGGGGCGACTGCCGGCTACCGCCGGGACACGGACCCGGACCCGAGCACAGGCAACGGGGAGGACCTTGGAGTGCTCGAGGTCAAACTGGAAGGCAGGGAGTTCGCCTTTGCCGTCGGAGATATCCTGAATGCCGGGATTCCTCTCGAAGGGACCGATTGGAACCTGGAGATCCTGCGTACGTTCTCGGACTTCCGCATTGAAGGAAACCAGCCGGTGAACGTCTCCGACGAACCGAACAATCCCGCCCTGATTTTCGAATTAACCGGCCCGCCCGGGCAACCGGAAGACGGGGACGGGGAATGTTGCGATGCCGATGCCGAGGCCGCGGTGGCGGCGGTACCGGAAGTTGTCGACGGGGACGATTGTTGCTCGGACGAATCGGGAGCTGAAGACGAGTTCGGCGCCGACGCGTCGGGGCTTCCGCTCATGCCATCGGCGGACGGCCGCTCCGCTCCCGCTCACAACGGTCCGGCCGGGAACGAATTGATCCTCCGATACGAGGAGGGAAGCCTCCTTTATGAAAGCCGTACCGCGGAGGGTGAGCACAACGGAGCCATTGAAGTGGGCGAGGATTTTGCGGCCGGATGGCCGGGATGGAGGTTTCGTGTCGAGGAGATCATCGACCGGGCGGCGGTCCGCGAGGAACTCGTCCCCATGGAGGGCGCCGGAATGACGTCCCTCGGGGCCTCGGGACTTCGGGTTTACCTGGAAGACGGCGAGCATTCGGTCGAGCGGTGGCTGGAAATGGGAAAGACGACGTTTGTTCCGTTCGGCGACCATCGTCTCCACATGGGCTTCGGCTTCCGCCTTTACCCGCTGGACTTCCAGGTCGAGTTGGAGCGTTTCGAAGTGGATTTCAACGCCGGGACGCAAATGCCGGCCGGATTCAAGAGCCACGTGGTTTTCACCTCGGAGTCCGGCGAATCCCTTGCCCGCGAAATATGGATGAACAATCCGGTCAACTTCCCGCATTTTCCCGGCGCGGGCCTGCTGGGCACCTCATACAAATTCTCGCAATCCTCCTGGAACCGGGAGAATCACGGGCAAACCACGCTTCAGGTAATCCGCGATCCGGGCTGGTCACTCAAATGGTTCGGCTCGGTCCTGTTCTGTGTGGGCCTGCTTATGATTTTTTATATCAAACCGTATCCGCGCTTTGCCCGCATGAACAACAAAAACGCTCCCGCCCGGGAGGCCGCGCTCATTCACCAGGGGCCCGCCGCCCAAGAGCCGCTCCGCGTGCGCCAAGAGGCTGCTCCCGATGAACCGGTCACCCTCGACAAACATTGATTGATTACGTCATGAGAACCTGGATTCTTTCTTTCCTGGCGCTTGCCTGCGTGCTTCCGGCGAACGCTGAAACCTTGAACTTCGACGAGGCCGCCCGGATCGTCATTCAATCGGGCGGCCGCCAGAAACCGCTGGATACTTTCGCCCGGGAATCCTTCCAGGAGATCACCGGGCGGCGAAACCTCGAGGATCCGGCGACGGGCCGCGCCCTTTCGCCAGTGGACGCTTTGTTCTCCCTTTGGTTCGACAAACATGACTGGAGCTCCGAGGCGATCGTCCTGGTCTCCGAACCCGTCCTGCGTGAGGAACTCGATTTGGAGAGGGCACGCTTCTTCTCTTTCGACGAGTTGATGGCCAACCCGCGGATGGCGGAGCTCTTTCATTCGATCCAGGACAAACGGGCGGCCGACCGCGATCTGACGTCCTTGGAGGACCACGCCGAAACGGTTCTCAGGCGGATGGATCTTCTGAA
>PWMU01000130.1 GCA_003558065.1 Opitutia bacterium
GCTCCACGGCCTCGCTGCCTGTTCGTGTTCCTACGGTCGTGCCTTTGATCCGGACTGCTTTCGTGCTGAGCCCCTCGCGGGACCCGCCTTGTCCTTCTCTACGGTTGTTGCCACTTTTCCCAATCATTACATTTCATATGATTAGTTCATGCCCATGCCGGGCACACTAGCTTAGGCTTCCAGCCTGAGTCAACACGCTGGAAGCGTGTACTACTTTGGGCGTAACCGAGCGCCCTTTGATCTAAGGCAAAATCATTGACAGCAAAATCATTTTTTCGAAGCAGAAGATAAAGCTTTCAATAAGAATTCTGGTGTCGATAATTATGTCGCTGACGCTTTCCTATTTCGATAGGGCCTGTTCAAGAATCGCTCTGCTAATCCAAACGCCGTGCGATTGCATACGGTCAAAACATATTAAGACATTCAGATTAATAGGGATGACCGCCAGTGTGCTCCTGCCATCGCGCTTTGCGCTATGGCGGGCAGTGAAATCGCTATTGCTGAGGTAAGAAGTTCCGAGGCAAGTCCCCTTCGTGGCGACGGACTTTATGTCCGGAGGGAGATGGTCCCGCGCCTGTGGGATCCGGAAAATTCTCCCGAGGTAAACTCGGTCGCCACAAGTTGTGCGTCTAATGGATTTTTGTCCCGTTTATTTCGATTGTCTCAATATATATTAGCGGTTCCAATGCCTTTCCAATGATTCTGCCGTCAATGATTTTGCCGTAATATCGTCTTTCCTATCAGCGCAGATCAGCGCAAATCAGCGGTCCAGGTTTTCAGTGGTTTTCCCCAATGCATTTCCCGCCTTTCCAATGATTCTGCCGTCAATGATTTTGCCGTAATATCGTCTTTCCTATCACCGCGGATCAGCGCCAATCAGCGGTCCCCCCCCTACCGGAACACCGCCCTCAGCGCGTCGATCATTTTGACTGCAACATTTTCACCGAAAACAACCGGGTGCTCCTTCGGCGGCGCAAACGCCCGGATTTTGTCAGCCAGGTCGGAAGAATCCGGTGGCAGCAATAAATTCCATCCCGCCTCAACCGTTTCCACCCACTCAGTCTCCGGGCGAAGCGTAACGCACGGCTTTCCCAGGATGTAGGCCTCTTTCTGAATCCCTCCGGAATCAGTCAGAATGCGCGTCGCGTTGCTCTGAAGACAGAGAAAGTCGAGGTAACTCTGCGGTTCGATGAAGAGGAGGTTGTTCGTTTGTCGCGGGAAACCCGCTGTTCCTGGTTCTTTGTTCTTCGTTCTCGCTCCCACCGAAGCACTGCCCTCCTTCCTCCGTCCTCCGTCCTCCGACTTCCGTCTTCCGTCCTCTCCCCCGCCTGATAACGAATCACCGATAACGGATAACTCGCTCAACGTCTTGCGCGTCCTGGGATGCACCGGAAATACGATCGTTTCGCCCAGTTCGTCCAGCTGTTCCAGAAGTCTCCCCAGAACCTTCGGATCGTCAACCGTGTACGGCCGGTGCAGGGTAAGCACGGCGAACTTTCCCGGGGTCAAGCCCAGTTGATTCACCGTATTCGACCGGGCTTCGGCTCGTTCCCGGTTCTGCAGGACAGCGTCTACCATAATGTCCCCGGTCAGCACGGAACGCGGGCCCAGGCCCTCCCGTTCGAGATGCGCCATGGCGCTCCGGGTTGGCGCCAGGAGCCAATCGGCCGTGTGGTCGGCGACAACCCGATTTATTTCCTCCGGCATCGACCGGTTAAAACTGCGAAGTCCCGCTTCGATATGAACGGATCTGATACCCAGTTTGGCCGCCGCCAGGGCGCCGGCCAGCGTCGAATTCGTATCCCCGAAGACCACCACCGCATCGGGCCGTTCCGAATCCAGGACCGTTTCGATCGCCTCCAGCATCCGGCCAGTCTGCGCGCCGTGCCCGCCGGATCCGATCTCCAGGTTGTGATCCGGTTTCGGGATTCCCAGGCTCTCAAAAAACGAACCCGACATGCGTTCATCGTAATGCTGACCGGTATGGACAATGATCTCGCTCCATCCCTCGGCACGAATCGCACGCGAAAACGGCGCGAGTTTCACAAACTGGGGTCGCGCGCCGACTATGGAAAGTACTTTAGGCATGGCAAATCGGTCAAGGCAAATGCGATTCTAACCGCAGAAAACGCAGAATCCGCTGAATCAAAATCAATACGGATTCCCGGAACTCTGACCCCGGTTTCCTCCGATTCCATCCAACATTCCGCGTACTCTGCGTATTCTGCGGTCCAACCTCTCGGCTCGTAAAAACAGTCCACAACAACCTACCTCATCCATTACGAAAATCTCTCGGTATAACGTCCATCTCTCCGCAGAACGTCCACACTCTCCGGATAATTCTCAAACAACCACACCCAGAAATCACTCACATCGATTTTCTCGTTCAGCATCACGTCTCGTTTTTCGAGAAACTCCTCCTTCAAGCCATCTCGAGACATCAACTCCTCCACCCGTTTCAGCAAACCCGCGGGCTGATCGGTTTTAAACCCGGAAGTCAATCCATAGCGATGTTCCAACTCTTCGAGCACCCCGATTCGCCCGGCAAAATCACTGAATCGGATCGAAGGCGTTCCCAGCAATGCCGCCTCAACGGTCATACTCTGGCTATCGCTGACAAAAAGGTTGGCGAAGTACAAAGCATGATGAACGTCGGAGACCGGCAATTTCAACCGGTACGGCTCCAGGTCGGCCGGAATCGGTCGCTCCGAACTGATGTAGACATCTCCATGTTGCTTAAGCCGTTCCAGCACTTTTCGCACGAGATCGTCCGAGAATCCGGCAATCCCTGTATCATGATGCGCATGCAGCGCCGAGAATCGCAGAAGATAATAGGGCCGTCCACCCTCCACCAGGTCGCGAACCCTCTCCCGGTCGGGAATAAACCGTTTCGGATGAAGGTACGTCAATTTCTGGTATCCCCTGTACCCAATCTTCTTCCGGTTCCACTTCCCGAGATCACAGCTCTCAGGCGCCACGATGCCGTGAGCGAACGGAAAGGTAATCTTTGCCAGCAACGGAATTACAGCCAGATCATCCTCTGTAGTCACCAGCGAGGGAATCCGAAACAGTCTTCCCATATGGGCGATCGAGGGCTCGGTTCCGACCAACAGGTCAAACCGTCGGCGCCACAAAAGTCGAAAAAGCGCAAATTCCCGTCCAACCAGATTTCGAACCATCGGCACCTTGCCTCCGGCACGCCCCGTGTCGCTCATAGAAATCTGCTCTATCGATTCCCCGCGTAGCAATTCGCCAAGGATATCCTTTGCTTTGACGGCAAAAACGACCACGTGCCCCCGCGACTTCAGTTCCGCGGCCGGATTCCGAAACATGTGATAATGCGCCGGGTGCCCAAGGTAAAACAAAAATCTCATCGCAGACTTCCTTCCCTGGACCCTATTCCCTCATCCGCACGCTCCAGGTACACCGCAAAGGCGTAGGCCATGGCCGCATCGCTCCAGCGTATATACGGAATCTTATTACTAAAAAACGGGTATTTCAGATAAAAAAAATGCCCGTCAGGATGCCGCATGTGGGCCACAGTCCAATCCGCAATCCGCTTGGCAATCACAAGATTCTCCTGATCCAAAACCGACGCCCTTGAAAAGGTCAATATCCCCTGTGCCTGGTTATGGATGTTAACCGGCCATTTCCTCGGCCACCGATAAATCCCCTGACCTGAATCCATGAACTGCTGCTCCCGATAGAATCTAAGTCCTCTCGTATAGCAATCAATAAACGGTTTTCTAAATCCATACACCTCCATGAAGCGCAGAAGACAATCCAAAATAAACCCCTGGTGAAAATCCAC
>PWMU01000098.1 GCA_003558065.1 Opitutia bacterium
CTGGCCGGCACCGGCCGCCTGCACCGGTCCCTGCTCGACGGGACTTCACCCGCTGAGATCGTCGAGTCCTGGTCCGACGAAGTGGAGGCTTTCAAAGAGATCCGGCGGAACTATTTGCTTTACTGAGGAAAAGCGGAAAGCGGAAAGGGGAAAGCGGAAAGGGGAAGGCGGAAAGGGAGGCAGCTCGTCACGGTCCCTTCGAAGACCCTGAGGACACAAGGGGCAGAGACGAAGGGAGAGGGATCTCACAACGCTGGATACGAGGATGTGCAAACGTTCTTGCTGTTGCAGGAGGCGGCTTTATACCGCGAAACGCGACTTTTTCGTGGTCAAAAGGCTTTCACACGGAGTAGTAACCGGCGGGGCGGGAGCCCCAACCGTGAACTGTGAGCAGGGAACCCTGAACCGGCAGCGTCCTCCCAAGTCCAAATTGAATTCAGTTAAGTGGTCTATTGGGAAAGGTTAAACAGGAGATGATCTGAGACATCGGGTTCACCCACAATCGGGTCCGCCGACACACCCCACCGCTCTAGCGAGCGGTCCCCCCCTCTCCCGAGGGGACCCCAAAACCACTCCCCTCTAACAAGAGAGGGGGACCATGCGCCAGCATGGTGGGGTGTGTCCGGGGGTGTGTCGGCACCGCCGAAGATCGAGGTCCTGCGCTCGACAAGTCCCTTACCAGAGTGGCGTCCTCCCAGGCCCGCCTAACTGCCGGTGCCGGACGAGTTGATGTGGATTTGGGTGCCGGAGTGGCTTCCGTGCGCGTCGGAGGTGCTGCGGTTGTCCGTGCCGCCTTCGACGGTGCAGCCCGTCATCAGGGCCACCACCCCGGCGGCGATTCCGAGAAGGCCCAACAAGGCGAGATCGTTCAAGGTCTTCTTCATGATTCCCGGTCCAAAGCTACAGGTTCCATGCGGGACATGCAAGGCTGGAAACCCGCGGATAAGTGGCCTGCCAGGAATTTCAGAAGGGTGCGAACACAAAAAACACTTGCCTCGGTGTCACGGGTTCTTTTTTCTATGAAGGACCCTGTCCAAGCGGAAATATCATGAAGAAAACCAGGTTGCTCCGAACATTCGTCGCTGGAAGCGTGTTCCTCTTTACAGCAGGTCTGGTGCTTCAAGGTAGCGGGGCGGAGGATCAAGTCGGGGAGCTGAAACAGCGCCTCAAGCAACTTGAGGAAGCCCATCAGCGGGAACTCGCCGAACTCGAGGCGGCGGTGGCGGACTTCGAGACCGCGCATTCCGATGACTCCGGCCTGATGGCCAAGGGAGGCGGAGCCGCCTCCGGATCGAATCCGGCCGCCGCGCCCGCCGGGGCGCCGTTTCAGCCCGCAATGCCCGGCCCGGGAGCCCGGGAGGCGTTCATCGATATTTCCGCCATCGGGACCTTTTCTATCGGAACCTCGACCGAACAGGATGTGCGGTCGTTGCAGAAGGCCGATCACGATCCCGGCCGCCGCGGTTTCGACCTGCAGAGCCTCGAGTTGGCAATGAGCGGCTATGTCGATCCTTACTTTCGTGCCCAGACCAACCTGATTTTTGATTTCGACCCCGATGAACACGGCGACCGCATCGAAATCGAAGAAGCCTTTATGGAGACCCTCGCCCTGCCCGCGAACCTCCAGCTTCGCGTCGGGCAGTTCTTTACCGAGTTCGGCCGGCACAACACGCAGCACCTTCACTTCTGGGATTTTGTCGATACCCCCGTTGTGATGACCCGTATGTTCGGGCCGGACGGCCTGCGCAACCCGGGAGCGCGCCTGTCGTGGCTCGCGCCGACGCCTTTCTATTCCGAACTGTTCTTTACCGTGCAGGACAGCACCGGCGAGACGGCGTACAGTTTCCGAAATGACGAAGGGTTTTTGGATTCCCATGTTCAATTCAACGAGCGCGCGCGGGTCGACAGCGATCGGGGCGAAGAGATCCGGAAGATGCGCGATCTCCTGTACACCGCGCGTTACGCCGCTTCCTGGGATCTTACCGTCAATCAGACCGTCCTGGCCGGGGTTTCCGGTGCCACCGGCCCGAACGCCAGTACGGAAGATACGTTTGATAATGGTAATCAGATTGGCGAGGGCCGGCCCTCCGGCCGCACCGACATCTACGGGACCGATGTTTACTGGAAGTGGACCCCGCCGCACCAGACCCGGGGGTTTCCGTTTGTCTCTTTCCAGACCGAAGCCCTGATGCGGCGGTTTGAGCTTCGCGATCCTTCGGAGACGTTCGAGGATTACGGCCTGTACGCCCAGGCGCTCTACGGTTTTCGTCCCATGTGGGTCGCGGGTCTCCGCTACGACGGAGTGCGCGGCGACATGAAGGATGTGACGGACCGCGGCGGCGAGACTATCGGTCTCGCCAACCGTACCCGGATTTCGCCCAACATGACCTGGTATCCCTCGGAGTTTTCAAAGATTCGCCTTCAGTACAATTACGACGATCGCAGCGGGTTCGGAAAGGACCATTCCGTCTGGCTGCAGTTTGAATTTTCGATCGGTCCTCACGGGGCTCATACTTTCTGAGGAACCCTGTTGGAAAGCACGGAGTCTTTACCGAAAAGGCTGGCGGAAAGGTTGGGATGATCCCGGACGAGAAAGGTAGGCGCATGGCTTGTTACAAGATGAAAACGTTCTTCCTGGCGCTGCTGACCGGGCTCTGCTTGGCCTTGGTCAACGACGCCGAAGCCCGGCTCGAAGTCGTGGCCACGACGCCCGATCTCGGTTCGATTGCCGAGGCGGTAGGTGGCGACCGCGTCTCGGTAACGAGTCTCGCCCGCGGGACCGAGGACGCCCATTTCACCAGTCCCCGACCGAGCTTCATCCGCGTCCTCAATCGAGCCGACGTGCTGATTGAAAACGGCGCCGAACTCGAGGTCGGCTGGCTTCCTCCGTTGGTGAGGAATGCCCGCAACCGGGCTATCATTCCCGGCAACCCGGGCCGCGTCAAGGCGGCCGACGGGGTGTCCCTGCTCGATATTCCCGAGGGAGCGGTGGACCGGACGATGGGCGACGTTCACGTTTCGGGGAATCCTCACTTTCTCCTGGATCCCCTCAACGCCAAGATCGTCGCCGAAACGATCGCCGCGGCTTTCATCGAGCTCGATCCGGAGGGTGCCGGCGACTACCAGTCCGCGCTGGAAACGTTTCAATCGCGTATCGATGAGAAAATGGAGGAATGGAAGGAGAAGCTGGAACCCTACGAGGGAACCCAGGTGGTCACCTATCACGCGACCTACCGGTACTTCGCGGAACGGTTCGGCTTCGAGACGGTCGCCATGATTGAGCCCCTTCCCGGGGTCGAGCCGACCCCCAGGCATCTGCGCGATTTGATTCAGCGGATCCGGGATGAGAATATCCGCATGATCTGGGCGGAGCCCTTTCGTCCCTCGCGGAGCGTTGACCGTGTGGGGGACGCGACCGACGCCGTGGTTCTCCGGCTTCCCGAACTGGTTGGAGGGGTGCCGGATGCGGAGGACTATATTTCGCTGATTGACTACAATGTGCGTGCAATAGTCGATGCGCTCGATGCGGACTCCCCGGAAGCATGAGCGGGGAGAGCGAAACAATCGCTCCATTGGTCCGCATTCACCGTGCCGCGCTCGGGTATCCGGGTGCGGCGCCGGTTCTCAGAGGGGTCGAACTAGCCTTTTATCCGGGAGATTTTTTTCCGATACTGGGGATCAATGGCTCCGGTAAATCGACTTTTCTGAAGACCGTGGTCGGCATTCTCGCTCCCATCGAGGGACTCGTCGAGGCCGCCGAAACCAACGGCAGGCCGCTCCGCGTCGGTTACATCCCGCAAAGCGAAACCCTCGACCCGATCTTTCCGCTGACGGTGCGTGAAGTCGCCCTGATGGGAGTGTACGGCAGCCTGCGTCCCGGGCGGTTCCTCCATCGCGAACACCGTTCCCTGGCCGGGAGCTGTCTGGAGGAAACCGAGGTGGGTGAGCTGGCCGAAACGCCTTTTGCCACGCTTTCCGGCGGACAAAAACAGCGGGTCCTGCTGGCCCGGGCTCTCGCGGTCGAGCCGGACCTGCTGGTGCTCGACGAGCCCACGGCGGGTATCGACGCTCTTGGAGAACACAAAATCATGGAACTGATCCGCCGCATCAACCGGGAACGGGCTGTCGCTGTCCTCATGGCCAGCCATAATCTCAAAATGGTCCGGGAATTCTCATCCAGACTACTGTGGGTGCACGACGGAACCGTCAGCATTGAGAAGCCTGAAAACGTTCTTCCGGCTCACGGATTGTCCCTTTAAGGCGATGAATTGGCTCGACGAATTGATGACCACCATCGAATTGCTCCAGGGAGCGATTTTCATGGGGATTCTGGTGGGGGCCGTATGTCCTTTGATCGGCGCTTATTTCGTCCTGCGCCGGATTGTCTTTCTCGGGGTAACCCTGCCCCAGGTATCGGCGGTGGGTGTGGCATTCGCGTTCCTGATTCAGGGGTTCGGGTGGTTCGGGCTTTCACCGTCCCACGATCACGAACCGGGATGGGTTCCGTTGGCCGGTTCCACCTTCTTCACCCTCGCCGGGATCCTTGTCATCGCCCGTATGGAAAGGCGAAGCGACGGGCGTATCGACGCGGGTATCGGTATGATCTACGCCCTCGCCGCAGCATGGAGTATCCTGCTCCTGGCCAAGGCGCCGGTTGCCGGGGCCGGCATGCTCAATCTGCTCAAAGGGGAGATCATCGCCGTTTCCCCCTTCCAGGCCGTTTCCACCGCGGTCGTTTTCGCGTTTGTCGTTGCTTCCGTCGTCCTCTTTCACCGGGAGTTCCTGCTCATTTCCTATGACCGGGATCTGGCTATCAGCCTGAAAAAGAACGTCGCCCTCTGGGATCTTGTCTTTTACCTGACCGTCGGATTGCTGGTTTCCGTTGCCGTTCTCGGCGTCGGACCGATCATGACCTTCGGCTACTTGATTATTCCGCCGATGGTCGCCCACTTGCTCGTCCGGGGTATAAGCCGATTCATGGTTCTGGCCAGTGTCGTCGGCGTAGGCTCGTCCATCATCAGCTTCTTTGTCTCGTACCACCTCGACCTGCCGTTGGGCCCGACGAGTGTGGCGGTGCTCGGGTTCGTTTACCTGGCCGCCTGGCTGTTTGCCGCGGGTCGCTCCGCGAAGCTTGGGAAATGGCGCCGGGCATCGATATCAGGCGCAATCCCAGGCGATTCCGATTTCGGCAAAAGATGACTTCCCTGTTATTCCAGGTCCGTCAGTGACACGAGGTTCTTGCCTAAAGCGTGCATTGCCCGTACACTGCGAACCTCTAATGAAATAAGCCCATCTCCCGCGGACGCGGGAATCCGTGTTTCATGGGACCAAAGACAACCCGAGCGAAAGTGGAATCAGTATGAAAATCAAAAAAAACGTGGAGAAAGCGATCAACGATCAGATCGCCATGGAACTGGCCTCCGCCTATACCTACCTGTCCATGGCGGCCTATTTCGACCGGTGCGCCTTCAATGGCTTCGCCCATTGGATGCGGTTGCAGCGGGATGAGGAGGAGCAACATGCCATGCGGTTTTACAACTACCTGCACGACCGCGACGGAAAGGTCGAATTGCAGGCCCTCGACAAACCTCCGCACGATTTTACGAGCCCGCTCAAGGTGTTTGAGTTGAGCCTCGAGAGCGAGAAGAAGGTCACGGCGAGCATTCACGGCCTCTACGAGCTTGCCCAGAAGGAGAAGGATCACGCGACGGTTTCCATGCTCAAATGGTTCATCGACGAACAGGTAGAAGAAGAGAAAAGCGCCCTCGAAATGGTCGATAAACTCAAACTCGCCGGGGATCACCCCGGGGCTCTCCTGATCCTCGACAAGGAAGCCGGCCAGCGTTCCGGAGGTTAAGGCGATTGGCCACTCGGTCACAGCGGTGGATCGAAGTAGCTCCGGCTTCCAGCCTGAGGAGGCAGGGGAATGGGAAAAGCGGAAAGCGGAAAGCGGGAAGTGATTCGAACGTAGGCCGCTCCGTGAGGAGCGCGGGGATCCGGCGCGACGGTGCGGCGAACGAATGCCCCCCTCCCCGTAGCGACCGGGTTTACCCCGGGAAATTCGGATACGGCAGGGGACTGGGCAAAGCCCTTTACGTAGGAGCGGGTTTACCCCGCGATCCGCCGGCGACGACAACACCGCCGGCCTGCCTGCGAACAGGCGAAACGGTGTGGAGAACAAAACGGAAGACAGGCGGCGGAAGACCAACCAAGAACAGCGGCAACGCCGCTGCGAACCAAGAGCCGGTTGCAGGCCTTGGAAACTTCCGGAGTCAAATCGACTTGGACGGCGGCGAGGGCCGGCGGCCCTCCCCCTCAGTCTTCATCAAACCGGTACGGGTTGTCGGAAATGTTCTCGACGGCTTCCCTGCCGAGGCGTTCCTCGAGTTGGGCGAGATACAGGCTGGTCGGGTCGACCGGCCGGTTGTGCGAATCGAAAACCGCCCTTTCCCCCTCGGCCCAGGAGCTCGCGATAATCCCTTGGCCGCCGATGACCCAGTTGTTGGCCGTGGGGGGATTCTGGACGACGAAATGGTGCGCCACCGAATTCCAGAACACGATGTTGGCGCCCGCCCACCCGTGACCGTTCCACGGATTCGTCCGATTCTGCGCGCGGAGCGAGCCCTCGGGTACCCGGATGTTGTCGTACAGGGTGCCGTTGGCCCAACGGTGATGGGGACCGCTGTCACCGATCGAACGGTAGCCGACACAATCGAGAAAAACGCTCGGCCCGGGAACGCTCGATCCGGAGGCGACGTCGTGGCGGGCTTCTTCCGAGTACAGGCGCTGGAAAAGGATCAACTGGCCCATCAGATAATAGGGATACCGACGGTTGCCGCGTATCTCGGAAACCGGCTCCAGGCAACGCGAATCCTGGATCGTTACCGATTTTGAGTGACGGCTCGTGCGGGCGAGGCCAAAGGCGAAGTGGTACGAGGTGATGTCGCGAACCCAGGCGTCTTCGACCCGGTTGATGGCGATCATCACCCAGCGGTGATCTTCATTCTGGTCCTCCGGGGCCCCGCGGAAGTCAGATACGCCCCGTAGATTCTCGACGCCAACCCGGGAAATGCGCTCGGGAAATTCGTATTTATAAAGGGAACCTCCGCCGAAACGTTCATCGATGGCGTTGGTTATCGGGGCATCCACCGTCACGTGATCGCCGTCGATCTCGACGACGGTCCGGTCGAAGTGCAGGTCCCGGTCGCCCGGTCTCCAGGGCGCTTCGGGAATTTCGCTCATGCCGATGGCGTCGAGCCACTCTTCCGTGCCCGGCCGGAAAACCATAACCCGGTCGCCCGTTTCGAACGAACCGGCGTCTTCCACACGAAAGGTCCGTTCCCCGACCGGCACAAAGGCATCGAGAATGGGGCGACGCGTGTCGGGCAGTTCCCGGGGTGCGCCGCTGTCGGGGCCCATCCGGATAAAAGGGGTCCCGATACCCCGTTCGATTGTTTCGCGCCCCGTCGCCACCAGGACCGTTCCGTCCTCGCCGTCACCTTCCCCGCGGAGAACGACGCCGCCCGTGTGAAGGTGGAGCACGTCCTCGATTTCGTACGTGCCCGCCTTCAACAACACCGTTCCGCGAAACCCGTCGTCGCGAACGTCCGATTCACTGACACGGTCGATCGCGGCCTGGATCCGGTCGCCATCGTCGTCCTCGCCGGCTTCCACGGTTTCCCGCACGGGTACTTCGGGCAGCTGGATTCCTCCGCCTCCGTAACCCGCGTGGGAGAAGTCGGGGAGGCGGTTGCCCTCGGTGTCCGGCAGGTACTCCAGCTTTCCGTTCTCCCCCGGCCGCACCCAGGTGCTCACCGGCTCCTCCGGATAGCGGAACTCGTACTCAAACGAGTAGTCGCCGCCCTGTTTTACCCGGCGAACCGCTTCCGGCCCCAGGCGCTCCTCGAGCTGCCTCAGGTAAAGACTTCGCGGATACACGCGTTCCCCGTGCGAATCCCAGGTTCCGGGAAAATCGTCGATCGAGTGCTCGCCGCGCCGGACAAAGGCCGGTTCGCCGATTTCCCCGAGGTTGCCGATCGCCCAGTTGCGCGCCGTCGGCGGACTCTCGACCGCGATTTCCCGAGCCTCGCTGTTCCAGAAGAGGATGTTCGCCCCGGGCCAGCCGTGCCCGGTCCCCCAGTAGAGGCGGTTCTGCACACGAAGGTCGTGGCCGTCGACGCGGACGTTGTCGTACAGGATCCCGGTCGCCCACCTGTGGTGCGGGCCGGAATAGCTGATCGCATCGGCCGCCACGCAGTCGAGCACGACGTTGGGACCGGTCACGTTGGCGCCGGTCGAGAAATCGCGGCGGGCGCCCTCGGAATAGAGGCGCTGAAACAGCACCAGCTGCCCGTTGAGGTGAAAGGGATACCGGCCGCCGCCGCGCGCGCCGCCGACGGGATCGAGGTACCGGCTGTCCTGGACGGTGACCCGGAGCGCCGTGCGGGAGGTATGGACCGCCGCAAACGGAAAGTGAACCGCGGTGATATCGCGCACCCAGGCGTCCTCGACGCGGCTCAACTGGATGAAGGTCCTCGAGTGATTTTCGTCCTGCTCCTCGGGATGTCCCGAAAATTCGGATACACCACGGATGTTTTCAACGCCGATATTCCGAATGCGCCCGGGGAATTCGTATTTGTAAATATACCCGCCGCCGTATTGTTCTTCGAGCGCATTGGTCAGCGGGGCATCCAGGCTGATCCAGCCGCTGTAGATGTCGGTTATCGTCCGCTCGAAAATCAGGTCGCGGTCTCCGGCCTCCCATTGGCGAACCGTACGCCCTTCGGGCTCGGGGATCCGGTCCATTCCGATGGCCGCGAGCCACTCGGGGGTGCTCGGGCGTTTGATGATGACCCGGTCGCCGCTTTCCAGGTTGCCCGGCCGCCCGGCCACTCCCAGCGTTCCAACCGGGGCGTACCTCCCGCGTTCTCCCGCCGCGCCGATTCGCCCCACGATCGGATGCCGGGAATCCTCGATCTCCCGGTAACCGCCTTCTCCGCCCACCTGCACGAGTACACGCCGGTCGTCCCCGGTGGCAACAAGCACCGTCCCATCCTCGTCCCGGCCTTCTCCCCTCAGGACCACGCCGCTGTGATTCAATTCGATGGAGCCGCCGATCTCGTACGTGCCGGCTTTCAGCAACACCGCCCCCCGGTACCCCTCGGGTCCCTTCGGCAATTCTCCCACTTCGTCGATCGCCGCCTGAATCCGGTCTCCGTCGTCGCCGGGACCCGGCTCGATCTCCTTGGCGACCGGCACCTCGGGCAAGGCCGCTTCGCCGCTCCGGTAGCCGACGTACGAAAAGTCGGGGATGCGGTTGCCGTTCGCATCCTCCTTGTAGAGCAAACGCCCGTCATCCGGGGAGGCATAGACCCATTCGCTTGCGGCCGTGGAGGCCTTGGCGGGAAGCGCGGACAACGCGAAAATCAGGACAGGCAAAAAAAGGGAAAAACGTAACGGGCGCATGGAGCCAAAACTAGGTCTCCAAAGAAGGAAAATCAAGAACAGGCCCGGCAGCCCGGAAACGGGGGCCTGATTTCCCCGGCCTACATCAGGGTGACCGCCAGCTCGGCAAGGGAGCTGCGCTCTCCTTTGGTCAGCTTGACGTGCGAGGCCAGGGGTTGATTGCGGAGTTTGTTCTTGGCGTACACCAGGCCGTTCGACTGGGAATCGACGTACGGGTTGTCGATCTGGGTCGGGTCGCCGATCAAAATGATCTTGGATCCCTCACTCATCCGGCTGACGACGGTTTTGACTTCGTGCGGCGTCAGCTGTTGCGCTTCGTCGAGAATGAAGAACCGTCGCGGGATCGAACGGCCGCGGATGAAGGTGAGCGCCTCGATCTCAAGGAGCCCCGATTCGATCAGCTCCAGGTAGGGTTTGGCGTGAACCGGCATGCCGTTGAACGAATTGCCGTTGGAAGCGGTCTTTTTCCTGGCTTGTTTTCTGGGCCGCCGCGACACGCGTTTGTCCGCGAAGGCGGGATCCTTTTCCGGGTGGATGGGGTAAATGACGTTGAGGGCGTCGTGATAAGGTTGAAGCCACGGCATCATCTTTTCGTTGAGGTCGCCGGGAAGATAGCCGATGTCCTTGCCCATGGAGATCACCGGGCGCGAAATACTGACCCCGTCATACAACTGCTGCCCAATGAGGTGCAGAGCGCAGGCGGTGCTGACAATGGTTTTGCCCGTGCCCGCCTTGCCGTAACAGGTGACCAGCGAGATCTCCGGGTCGAGAAGGGCGTCGATGAGAAACTGCTGCTCCAGGTTCCGGGCCCTGATGGGAATCCCGCCGGGTGCCTGGAGATGTCCGGGAACGCTCAACCGCTGGAAGGCTCCCTTCCCGTCGTAACGCGAAGGAAAGACCGAACCTTCATCGTCCCGGAGCAGGGCGTACTCGTTGACCGCCATGCCGTTGATCCGCTCGGCGGGAAACTCGATGCTGCCTTCCGATCCGAAACGCTGCAATTCGTGACGGTTGACTTCGATCGATTGGTAAAACCCCGCCTCATCGGAGAACTTCTCGTTCACCTTGTCGTTCAGGTAGTCCTCCGCCCGCAGATTTAAAGCCAGGGCCTTGAGCAGCATGTTGATGTCCTTGGTGACGAGCGTGGTCGGCTTGCCGGCTGTCTCGTCCACATACACCGCACACGCGAGAATGCGGTTGTCCATCTTCGCCATGTCCGGGAAGATCGTGGTCAACCGCTTCAATCCGCCGCTTTTTTTCTTGTTGGCCGTGGTAAGCAGAAACTGGTTGACCAGCACGGAGAGTTTGCCTCCGTTGGGCAAATCGGCCCCTTCGATCATGGAGGAGGCCGACGAATCCCCGAACAGTTTCCTCAGCTCCCGGTGCACGTAGCGGGCATTCCTCCCCTTTTCACTCGGGTCGCTCTTGAACCGGTCCAACTCCTCCAGCACTTCGACCGGAAGGATCACATGATGCTCGTCGAACTTGAAGAGGGCCTGCGGGTCATGGAGAAGAACGTTCGTGTCGAGTATATAGGCTTTGGCGGGATTCATGAATACACGGTTTCAGCCGGATTGCATTTGCCCGAGGTTCGACGTCAGCGGGATCCAACGAAAGTATCGTGGATCGTCGGGTTTGAAAAGCACAAAGGTGCAAAACGCCACGAGCGGCGCCTGCGGCGGAGGGGATACGGGAATGGGAAAACCGGAAAGCGGAAAGGCGGAAAACGGGAGGGAAGTTGGAAGTCTTTCCCAACATAGGTCGCTCCGTGAGGACGGGAATCCCGCCGCGGCCGGAAATCTCCCTCCCGACCCAGGCCGCTCGGTAAACGAGCGGGGGAGACGCTGAAATGGAGCAGGAGGCAGGGAACAGAACCAAGAATCGGGCGAAGCTCCTTATGTAGGAGCGGGTTTACCCCGCGATCCCGTGCGTTTACCTCCGAGAATCGTGCCTTGCCGCAAGAATCCTCCGGGCATAAAGCCCGGCGCCAAAAGAAATGCCGCCTAAATTTCCGTACGTCACCGATGACTCTCAAACTTGTCGGCTCGAGCGCGAGGCGCCCCGGAAGGGGGCGAGCCTATTCGGGTTCGTCCCTACTAACTCTGAATGTCTTACATAACCCGGCCCCGCTCGGTCTAACGAGAGGGCGGGCTGGAGGATGCCCGCACCGTCAGACGGTTCCGCAGCTCGTGGGCGGCGATACTCAAGGCACACAGCGCGGCGGTTTCGGAGCGGAGGACGTAGGGGCCGAGGGAGACCGGGAGGATCCCGTGCGCCTCCGCCGATTCCGTTTCCCCGTCGGTGAAATCCCCCTCCGGTCCGATTAACCAGACAGCCCGATACGGCTGCTCCGGGCTGCCCCTTGCCGTCGCCGGAAAGGCATCGGCAAGCGGCCGGGCGTCGGCGGTCAGGCTCGCCAGAAGCTTGAGGTCGCAGGCTCCCGTCGTTTCCAGGAATTCCGGGAGTCTTGTCGCCGGGGCAATCTCCGGCACGAAGGGATTGCCCGATTGTTTAGCTGCTTCGATGGCCGCTGTCCGCCACTTCTCGCCTTTCTGCTCCCGGCGTTTTCCGTCCAGCCGAAGCTCGGTGCGCTCGGTTTCCAGCGGAACGATCCGGGCGACCCCGAGTTCCGTGGCGTGGCGAACGATGAGGTCGAACGTTTTTCCCTTCAGCAGGGCTTGTGCCAGAGTCAGCGCGTAGGGAAGCGGAGTGCGGACGTGCCGCTCCCGGATATTGAGGACGGCCGCCCGGCTGTCCGCCTCGGCCAGCACGCAGCCCAACTCGCTCCCGCGCCCGTCAAAGGCCGTGACGGGGGCCTCCCGCCGCGCCCGGTTGACACTGACCAGGTGACGGGATTCGGCGGGCGAAAGGCGGATGGTTTCTCCGTCGATTTCTCCCGGAGAAAAAAAACTGCGAAAGTCGGGCACGCCCTCCTTCTAAAGCGCTTTCCTTCCATCCTGACAAGCCAACATTCGAGCGACCGAATTCTGCAATACGTTAAGGTTGACTTTCCCGGGAAATTGAGAGCAACGTGATAGCCTGCCTTCAAGCGCAGGCCCGGATGGCGGAATTGGCAGACGCGCCAGACTCAAAATCTGGTTCCCGCAAGGGAGTGCCGGTTCGACCCCGGCTCCGGGCATCCTGCTGATAATCAAATTCTTAGGTGTATTCGCTACAACGCCTAAGCAGGTTGGAGGAGTCGGCTGGTTACACCGGAATTACACCCTTATGGGGATCCTTGGAGCGACGGGTAGCCTCCTTCGAGATCTCGGCACAGGTCGATGAACCCCGTTTATTTTCGTGCGAACCAGCGCCGGGGCAGAGCGGTTTTTTTGGGGTCGTGGTGGTTTTATGTGTTCCTCGTGGGGCCCGTTTCCAGCTCCATGGTGCCCAGCTCGTTCGGTTGTCGTGGTCGCCCTCATTTCCGAGCTGACACGACCCGGCGGCTGTTTTCGAGTGCGGCCACGGGGCAAGCGTTTTTCAGCCAGACGGTCGTCGACGCCGGAGGCAATTGCCCCACCGGGTTTGGCTCCGCCGCTGACTGCTACCGAAGATCGACGCGCAGGGCATCTCAACGTCCAGTAACGGCGTTTGATTGGCGCGTCCCGTGCACGGTATACCCCCATCGCGGAGAGAACGGCATCTATCGCGTCCCGACAGCGATCCGTTTACGGCCCGGGTGCAAGCACGGGCGCCCGACTTAAGTGTTGCCGGCGCGATCAAGACCACGGGTGGGATCCCGCCAGGCCAACCGCTGCGATCTCAACGACCATCAATGCGGTCCTGGTTCATGATGGCGGGTGCGGAATCGACAGGATCGCCCAGGAGGTTCTCGCGCGGGTCGAGGCGCATGCCAGACTCATGACGGAGCCGGCGACGAACGTCCACCGCGAGTGGCTCGACCTGCAACTGCAGCGGGATGCGGCCGACCTGGTCGACGACGAGCTTTTTTGGAGGGCCGGAGCGCGGCCCGGATACCTGACGCAGGCGGAGCGGCTCGACCGGATGATGCCGTACCTCGCTCTGAAGGATCCCTGTTTTTATCTGCGGTGCCCGAAGGATGAGAGGGCCATGACCGAAGGATTCTGGCGGTCGTTTGACCGGAAGATCCTCCTTAATTATTGCGGGGCGGAGCTCTTGCCTTCCCTGGTCGAGAAGCCAAAATGGCGAGGAGCTCGGGAACATGTCGGTGCATTGGCGCGGGTTCTCCGGGGGGATTCGATCCAGCTTCCCGCCTCTATAAGAGGGGAAATCCCGAGGATTATCCAGCCGAAGGCCGGCGTGATAATGGAGGCGACAAGGGAACTTATCGAAGACCTGATCACCCGGGGCCGTCCCGAGATCCTCCGTTTGCTGAAGCACTGTGTACTGCTCGACCTCGCGGGAGAGGAGGGGTATGATAGACGGGGCGCGAAGGAGCTTGAGGGGTGGCCTGAGACGGTCGCCGGTCTCATCGATCGTCGCCGGGGCCGTCAACGGGCCCCCCTGCTCGATGTGGACTACTCCGCGTGGGAGAGTAATCTGGAGGCGCTCGCCGATAAGGACCGCGCAATCGCTCCGTGGCTGGAGCCGTATATGGATCTTCCCGGGAAGCTCATGGGGAGCGCGGTTATGGGCGGGAGCCGTTGTGCGAAGCGGGTACCCGAGGATACGAGGCGGTGGGCCTTGGAGCTTTCCGGGGAGATACTCTTACGGCAGCGGAAGCTGCTTAAAAAGATCGAGGGGAAACGAAACAAGGCCTTGGAGCTCGAAGAGGAGAACGCGATGCTTCGGAAGCTGGAGAAACCGAAAAAATTCCGGGATCTGGTACGGATGTACCGTATGCAGTACCGGGCGGTTCATGAACCGGTATTATCGAGGCTGTTGGGTGACGGGCGGGCGATTAAGACCGCGGATGGCCGCTATGTGGCCGCTAGTGTGCCCGGCATGGGCATGAACTAATCATATGAAATGTATAATGATCGGGAAAAGTGGCAACAACCGTAGAGAAGGACAAGGCGGGTCCCGCGAGGGGCTCAGCACGAAAGCAGTCCGGATCAAAGGCACGACCGTAGGAACACGAACAGGCAGCGAGGC
>PWMU01000092.1 GCA_003558065.1 Opitutia bacterium
AAATCCTGCTTGGCGGGCGTTTCACGCTTTTCGACGGCGAGCCTCGCAACGGCATCGTCCGCCTAAACTCAGACGGCACTCTGAATGCAACCTTTGTCCCTGAGCCCGTCATGGATTATTGGGATGTTCGTTCGGTGGCCGTCCAGGAGGATGGCAGGATCCTTTTGGCCGGAGAGCTTCGGACACCGACAGGCGCCGAAACCCATAGAAATATCGCCCGCCTCGATGCGGATGGAACGATTGACAGCTCCTTCGGCCTTGTCGAAACAGGCGGGGCAATCGAATCGATGGCACTGCAAAACGACGGCCGGATTGTTATCGGCGGCTGGTTCGAGCAGGTCAACGACGAGCCGCGTAATCGTATCGCCCGGCTCAATACGGACGGAACCCTGGACAGCGCATTCGGCGACGGACTTTCCGGCGTGGAAGGGGACAACTTGCCGCGCGTGTATTCGATCCTGTTGCAAGCGGACGGCCGAATTCTTATCGGCGGCGAATTTTCCACCGTAAACGACGAGCCGCGGAGCCGGCTTGCCCGGTTGAACGCCGACGGCACCGTCGACGCGACCTTCGGGCACGGGATGGCCGGGGCCAATGCCCCCATTCATGCCCTGACGCCGGCCGCCGGCGGGATGGTGGCCGTTGCAGGCGCGTTTACGGAAATCAATGGAGTCAGCCGCGACCGGATGGCATTGATAAACAGCGCACCGCCTCCCGCTGACATTTTCCTTAGCCGCACCACGGTTGCCGAGAATCAGGCCCCCGGCGCGTTTGTCGGAAAACTGACCGCTATCGATCCGGACACCACCGAGAGCCACATCTTTCTGCTGGTCAGCGGTGAGGGGGACGAGGGAAATTCGTTTTTCTCCATCGAGGATGATGCGCTGAAAACAGCCGCCACGCTGGACCGGGCAGAACGGAGTGAATACTCGATCCGTGTTCAGGCGGTGAATACAGCCGGGCGGAGTGTCGAGAGAACTTTCAAAATCACGGTCCTCGCTGCACCCGAAGCCGGCTTTCTGCACGTCGATCGATCCTTCGACCCGGGCTCGTCGATCAATGGCACCGTCCGTGCAGCCGCGCAGCAAGACGACGGGAAGTGGATCATTGGCGGTGACTTCACGACGGTCCATGGAGAAACGCGCGCAGGCATCGCCAGGCTGCATGCCGATGGCAGCACCGATGTCGCCTTCATGCCGTCGCTCTCCGGCGCCAACGGCCGGGTGCTGACCGTTGTCGTTCAGCAGGACGGAAAAATTCTCGTCGGCGGCGAGTTTACCGAGATCCATGGGGCAGTCCGGCGAGGGATTGCTCGTCTGAATGCTGATGGAAGTCTGGACGAGAGTTTTGGAAAAGGAATGTACGGCGCACATGGCGGCTCCGTGCAGGCGCTCCTCGTTCAGGATGACGGAAATATCGTAATCGGCGGGAGCTTCCACTCGGTCAACGCCCAGTCGCGAGGCAGGCTCGCGCGCCTGAATCCGGATGGCTCGCTCGCCGATAACCTCGGGAGCTCCGGGTTTGGCTGGGCCGGAGGATCGTCAACGGGGGAGGAATTGGCGATTTCAGCGCTCGCTGTTCAGGAAGACGGAAAGCTCCTGATAGGGGGCACGTTCACGTTAGTCAATTCCACGGAACGCAATCGGATTGCGCGGCTGCACCCGGACGGCAGGCTCGATACCTCGTTTGGCGCAGGAATGGCGGGAGCTAACCGGCGAGTTCATTCGATTGTCATTCAGGAAAATGGAAAGATTTTGATCGGGGGAGCGTTCTGGTCCGTAAACGGGGTGTCGCAGCCGCGTATCACTCGCCTCAATACCGATGGGAGCCTGGACACGCTCGAATGGACCGGATTCACGGGCATTCAAACGGCGGGGGATGTCTCCCCTGTGATCGAATCGATCAGTCTTACGAGCGACGGAGGCATTCTCATTGGCGGCCACTTCAATACCCTCAGCGGCGAGACCCGGAACCGGATCGCACGGCTGAATTCCGACGGCACCCTCGATACGGCTTTCGGCGACGGGCTCGCGGGGGCGAACGGCCGGATTCACGCCATCCTTACAGGCGATGACGGGACGATATTCATCGGCGGGGACTATACAACGGTCAACGGCATCGCGAAGGTCCGGGTTGGCCGATTGCACGCTGACGGAACTTTGGACGAGTCCTTCGACAATGGGCCCGGAGGCGCCGACTGGATTCTTCAAACAGTCGTTCCGCAGGATGACGGCAAGGTACTGCTCGGCGGCGGATTCAGCAACGTGCGCGGGCAATATCGCCCGAGACTGGCGCGTTTGAACCCGGACGGCACGCTGGACGCCGATTTTGGGGCGGCGGGCGAAACCAGCAGTAGCGTCAATGCCGTTGCGGTCCAGCGGGATGGCCGTATCCTGGTCGGGGGCGGGTTTACACAGGTATTCGGAGAACCTGCTTCCCGGCTGGCATGGCTCAATCCCGACGGTACCTCGGCGGGCGAGTTGCCGCGGCTATCAGCCGGGCGTGTGCGCGCGATAGAGGAACAACCCGATGGCAGAATCCTGTTTGCCGGTGCATTCACGGATATCGGAGGTGAGCCGCGTGGTCGTATCGCTCGATTAAATACAGACGGCACCCTCGACTCCTCCTTTGGCGGAAGTGAAGCAGGCGCCGGAAATGGTGCGGTTCTCGCCGTTGCGCTCCAGGACGACGGGCGGATCCTCATCGGCGGAACTTTCACGACCGTTCACGAAGAGCCACGAAACCGGATTGCTCGCCTGAACCCCGACGGAACGCTCGATCCAAAGTTTGCCGTCGGCCTTTCCGGTCTGAGCGTTTCCTCGATCGTGGTCCAACCGGACGGAAAGATCCTCATCGGCGGAACCTTTGACAGCGTAAATGGGGAGCCGCGCGGTTCCGTAGCCCGTCTGAATCCCGATGGCGCCATTGACAGCACCTTTGGGGACGGGTGGACCGGAGCGGAGAACCCGGTTAGCCCGGTCATCCACTCGGTCGCCCTCCAGGCGGACGGCCGGATCCTGGTCGGCGGAAGGTTTACCGTATTCAACGGCGAAGCACGCAACCGCCTGGCCCGGCTGCATCGGGACGGGACGCTGGACCAGACCCTGACCGGCGCCGATGATTACGTGAGGTCGGTAACGGTTCAACCCGACGGGGACATCCTGGTTGCCGGCGCCTTTACCATGATCAATGGCGTGCCGCGTGATCGTGTGGCGCGCCTCCACGGCGGAGCCCGCCCCGCCGATCGCGGCCCCACCGATATCCTCCTGAGCAACGATGCTATCACGGAGCACCGGCCGGAGGGGACCGAAGTAGGCATCCTGTCAGCGATCGATCCGGACGAGGGAACTCATACCTTCGAGCTCGCCGGCGGAGAGGGAGCGGCGAGCAATTCCTTGTTCGAGATCGACGGCACCATGCTGGTGACCGCCGCTGTTCTGGAGTACGCGGAAGGGACCGAGCATTCCATCCGGGTGCGGGCCACAGCGATGGACGGTTTGTCTGTCGAGAGGGTTCTCACCATTTACGTCCTGCCCAACCAACCGCCAACGGAGATTGTTTTGAGCAATGCGACCATCCCCGAACATCGACCCATTGGCAGCGAAGTCGGTACGCTGTCGGCCTTCGATCCGGACGAGGATGACGTTCACGTATTCGAGCTTGTCAGTGGCGCGGGCGATGAGGGCAACGCACTTTTTGCCATCCACGAAACTTCACTGGTGACCGACGAGGTTCTTGATTACGAAACCCAAACCACTCACGCAATCCGTGTGCGAGCGATCGACCTCGGCGGTTTATACGTGGAGCAAAACTTCACCATCATTGTTGAGCGAGACTCTTTTCGCGCCTGGAGCACCGGCCTTCCTAACGACGAGCGCGGGGAAGGGGACGACCCGGGCGGTTTCGGCATTCCCAACCTCCTGCGCTACGCTTTCGATATGGATCCGGTGCAACCGCGGCGGGAAAAACTGCCCGAGGCCGGCACGGTGGTCGTTACCGATCGCAGAGGTGAGATGACCTATTTGACGATCACCTACACCCGGCGCACCGACGACGACCTCCTTCGTTATTTCGTGGAGGGCTCTAATGACCTCGTTAGCTGGAGCGAGCTCCTCCGCGCCAGGGAGGACATTGCCGACGACGGCAACGGCTTTACCGAGACGGTTACGGTCCGCGACACGGTCAGCCTCGATAGCGGGGCAAAACGCTTCCTTCGAGTGCGGGTGGAGCGGTAAGAGCTGTAAGATGATAACCTCTCAATCGAAGGTGGACCTCATGAAAAAAGACAAAACCCATGTTTTGCCGCCTGGCAAATGGCCCGCGCCTGCCGGCAGTTGAAAGGGACTATAGTCCCATTTGTTAATAAATTCCGGATACAAGACCTTGAGAATGGCCTCCTGAGTGGGTTAGAATTTAATCGTCAAACAAAAAACAACCCAAAACAGGAAGCTAATAAAAATGGAGGTTTGCGATAAGGGAATTTTAGCAAATCCTATGCGCTTCCAACCCTGGATTTCGAGGACCAGGAACTTACTTCTTTCGGCGGATTGGTAATGACTTGGGTTTTTCTTCGCGCTCTTTGCGGCCTTGAGCGAGCTTGGGAGCGGGCGGTTTAATCTCCGTATGGGTTGTGATTGGTGATTGGTTGGGGGCACTCGCGCACCGTCTTATCCTCTGGTTTTTTAACAGCTTAAGGACGCTTATTTGACGCTTAAAAAGAGAAATTCAGCGGATCCCCATAAGAATTTTAACAGAGCATAAGTTTTAGCGTTCAATTAGCGTGATTAAGCGGTTCCCGGCGAAGCCGGCTCATTCAGGTAAATTTAGAAAAACCTATTATAAACAAGATTTGCCAGAGCGCGTTTGCAACATCAGACTTCATTGTCGATCAGCGAGATCGGTCTCCCTTCTATTCCGGGTGTATCAACATAGAAAAAGGTTCTTTGGATCGGCAACGGTTCGCGGAAATCCGCGACGAAGAGACGGGTCAGCAATAGGTTGACTCATTCGAAATGACCTCTACAAACTTTTGGCATACGGCTATCGGGGAGCAACTCGCGGGCGGACGAAGCATGACGTGTAAGGAACAGTATAACGAGCAAGGCTTTGTCGTTTTTAAAAGTCTTGTGAGTGAAGCGGACTTGAATGCCTTGCGCACGCAGGCCGAGGATGCGATTCGCGGTCGGGTGGAGCCGATTCGCTACGAGGATGAGAGCGGGCCGTCCATTGAGGCCGTGCCGTCGATCTACAAGTCCGAGGGTGGCAAGCGGGTGTTTCGGCGGCTCGAATCGTTTCCCGGCTCTTCAACGGTTATTCTGTCAGCTATTTGGCGGTAATCGAAGTAAAGAGATCAGGGGAGTTTTATAACTTCTTGATTTTCAGGAATGGAGCCGATCGGGATCGAACCGACGACCTCCACAATGCCATTGTGGCGCTCTTCCAACTGAGCTACGGCCCCGTATTCCGGACAATTCCGGAAAAGGAAATGAAAAGTTAATACCTTTCCGCCCGTTCAGGTCAATCATCAAGGTGAAAAAAGTCTCCGGATGCCCACGGCCGCGCATTTGAGCGGAATCGCCCCCCTGTTGCCTGATTCGCCTGTCTGCCGGATTTATACCCGAACGGACAACCGAACCCAATCCGATCCCGGAGACTTTTTCCTTGTCAGGGACGTCGCTTCCCGGCTCCCTTAAGCCCATGGCGTTGTCGAAGCGGAAGGTGAAGTATTTTGCCGCGGGTTTGCTGGCGGCGGCCGTTCTCGTTCTTGTGATTCAGAACAGCGGCAACACACGTATCCAGTTTCTGTTTTTCAGTGGATCCTTTCCGACCCTGGTGGTGATCCTGGGCGCCTTCCTGATGGGGGTCTTCGTGGGGTCGGTGATGGTGAGGAAACGCTGAGTGATCGCTTGAGCCATGGGTCGAAAGAAGAAAGGCAAGTTCGGACCGCTGGGGATGATTCTGGTAATCCTGGTCATTCTGGCCCTTCTGTTCAGCCGGGTTTTTACGGGCTGAGCGGACTGGATGCGGCGGAGAATCAAGCCAGGTCGAACCCGGGCTGTTGACCCCGGCACCGGCTGCCCTGAATTCCCGCACCCCCCGCACGCCAAGGGGCTCGACAATCGCGGGACGGAGCACTAGCCTGGCGACTTTCCAACCTAATCCCACTATGATCAAATTACCTTTCCACATCCTTTCCGCGATTCTCCTGGCTCTTCTGGTTGCCGTTCCCGCCGCCCGGGCGGATTTTTATTTGAGCGGCAGTTTCGGTTTTGGTTTTCCGCGGGATCTCAGTGACGATGACGGAAATAAGATCGAACTCGACGACGACCTGGGGGGAGCTTTTGCCGCCGGGTACAATTTCGACCCCATCCGCCTGGAGGGCGAGTTTGTTTACCGCACCTCCGACGTCCGGCGTTTCGACGACACCCTGACCGGCCGGGAAAGCGCCAGCGGCAACGTGCAGAATCTGGGGATGATGCTGAACGCGTTTTACGACCTCCACACCGCCCAGCTCGCGCGGCCCTACATCGGCGGCGGTTTCGGAGCTTCGCGCATGTCCGCGGAGCGGATCCGTTCGGGCGGCGAGACCCGGTACGACGACAGCGACACGGTTTTTGCCTACCAGGTGATGGCCGGGATCGAGTACGAGATGGCGCGCAACGCAACCATCCGGGCGGGGTACCGGTTTTTCGGGACCCAGAGCGCGTCCTGGGGGGATACGCGGGTCGACGGCTCCCGTATCCACATCATCGAGGTCGGCGTGCGGGGCATGTTCTGAGCCGGCGGCGGGTTGATTTTCCTCCCCCGTGCCGATCCGGAACCGGCCTACCGCCGGACCGGGGCGAGTTCGACGTCGGTGCTGAAGCCGTGCCGGCACTCGAATGCGAGGACGGTGCGGTTGCGGTTGCGCGAGTCGACGGTTACGTTTTCGGGTTGTGAAACCAGGTCCCAGGCTCCCTCAAGGGTGATGTTGACGGTGTTCGGCCGGCTGGCGTTGTCCTCGAGGTGCAGGTCCGGATCGGTTACGGTCAGGTGCAGGTTGTCGCCGTCCCGGCCGAACATGAGCAGGACAGGGGCATCGCTGGCCGCAACCGGTGCGGTGCCGTCGACATCCCCGGCCTCGAAGAGGACGGCCCCGGTCAACCCGGTGGACCGGTCGCGCACGATGTGGGCGCGGGAGTCCTTCCGGATGACGTCGTAGGGTTTGCCGTCGCCGCTCCGCGCCCGTCCGGCCAGGTCCTTCATTTCCTCCGCATAGGTGTCGATCACGATGAGGTATTCGTAGCCGGCGTCCTCCGGGGCCGTCCCGTGGTCGATCCAGGCGGTGGCGAAATCGCCCTCGGTGTCGTTCCGGTTGCGGTGGTCCCGGGATTCCTGTCGCTGCCGGGCGAAATGGACCGCGTGGCCGGAAGGAACGAGGTACCCCGTATTCTGGGTGTCGATCAGCCAGTTGGCATTTTGGCGGGAGAGGCCGTGCTCGAGCGGGAAATCGGCCACGGTGTGTTCGTTGACCACGATGGGCATATCCCGTTCGGGCAGGTGTTTCTGGAAAAGGTTGGTGTGCGTCGGGTGTTCCGTGTCGTCGTTGCGAATGCCGGATCCGAGCGCGACGATGCGCTCGTCGAAGAAGAAATAGCTCTTTTTCCCGCGGAAGCTGGGATCGTGGCGTTCGTGGCCTTCCAGGATCATGACAAAGGCTCCGTGGCGTTCCCGGTGGGACAGGCCGCCCACGAAAGTTTGGTTCGAACGGGCCATTTCGGTTCCCGGGCGGGGGGCTTCCAACTGGTCGATCGGGAGGTAGATGACGGTGGTCCCGTCGATCCGGTTCCAGTCCCATCCGTCCTCACGGTAGCCGCTGTCGTGAAAATTAACCGGGTCACCCGCCGCGTGGATTTGGAGGGAGCCGTGACTGAGGTAACGGCCGAAGCGGTTTTCGCTCTGGTAAATCTCGGCCGCCCAGACGTAACGGCTGTACCCCTTGGCCAGGGCGAGCCAGTGGTCGCGGCGATGAATGTTGATGCCGGCGTAGTTCATCGACCAGTTGCCCTCCGGATGCGCTTCGGCTTCGATTCCCGCCGAATGGAACGCTTCGCTGTGTCCGGAATCCGGATCCAATCTCAGGTAGGCCGCGCCGAGGTCGGGGTCGATGTCGCCGGTGACGCCGTAGGTGTTGGCGCGGGCCAGGTTCCGGAAGGTGTGCGGGCGGACGTTCTGCCCCTGGCCGTAGTTGAAGGGGTGGCGGCCGTGCAGGGAAAGCGGGACCGACCGTTTGTTGGCGTAGAGGCGCATGGCCAGGACGGATTTTTTCAGGCGGTCGTAGGCGTCCGGTGTGATCCGGAACGGTGTGTCGCTGAGCGCCTGGACGACGTCGACCAGGCTGTCGACGCAGTAAACGGCGTAGGCGAAGTAGTGTCCCCAGTGATGGTAGGCGGAGCCGTCGGGTTTGAAGCCGTTGGCGCCGTCCTCCTTGAGGATGTCGAGGGAAAGCCTGCGCGCGTACGCCCGCAGGTGGCGTACCACCTCGGCCGGATCCTCCTTAAGCAGGATGCCGAAGAGGCGGTAGCGCTTGTCGAAGTAAAAATAATCCATGTGCGGGTCGATGGAGGCGTCGTCGAAGATCTCGCTGTACCGGTAGTTATAATCCATGTACGTGGCGGTATCCTCCAGGAGGCCGGCATCGGCGAGCACGTCGCGCATGAGGAGGGTGGCGTCGGCGAAGGAACGCCCCGGGTACCAGTTCCAGGAAAATCCCGACCCGGCCACCATGCCCTGATCCTTCAGGTAGCGTGCCATGAGCACGTACCATTCGGCCAACTGTTCCCGGTAGCCGGTGTTTTCGGTCCGATGGTAGGCGCGCGCCAGATCGAGCATGAGGTCGGCGGCGTGCCGGGGGAAATAAACCCCCTCGATGCCCTCCTCCTCGTAGAAATCAGGGTACCGGACCAGGGGCCGTCCGCGGATTCCGTGGTCGTCGTCGACGATTTCCCATTCGGCCAGACGCTCCTCCAGGCGGGCCAGGGTCTGATCGTTGACCGTGCCCGAACCGGCGATCGATCGGACGAAGCGGCGGTGGATCCGTTCGATACCCTCGCGGGCGTCGGCGGATACGGTTGAGGGAAGCGGAAACCGTTCGTCGCGCAGTTCCCGGTTGGGGGTTTCCCAGGTTTGATCGTCGGGGAGGTGCTGGCGGCGGTAATCGAGGATGCCGTTGTAGACCACCAGGTCGACGAAGGTGGTGCCCGCGTCGACTCCTTCGGGGGCAAGCAGCCGGATGTTGTCGGTGTCCGGGCCGACTTCGCCTTCGAAATCCCGCTCGAACCAGAGATGGGCGCGCCGCCACCCGGTAAAGTTCAGATCGAAGTCGAAGTGCCCCGTGACACGGTCTCCTTCGCGGAATTCAAAACGGATCATCGCGTCCAACGGCTCCCGCTGGTAGAGCCAGACGCCGAAAGTCGCCTTTCCGTACTCGCCGCCGTACCCGCCCGTGCGCGAGGTCTCGCCGACCCCCCTGTCGATCCGGATCCGGTCGCCGCTCTTCCAATCCCAGCGGAGCGATTGCGCCCCGTGCTTAAAGTGATCCGGGGACGTCGACAGGCTGCCGGACCGGGATTCCACCCAATGATCGGGAACCCCGTCCTCGAACGAGTCGAAGCCGGCGTGGGCTCCGTACAATCCGCTCCAGGCCGGGAGCAGGCTTCCCCACAGCAGGAAACAGGTCGTTTTAAGGAAAGAGAGAGGCAAAAGCGTCTGAAGCGACATATCGGCACTATTGATTGCGAATCGGGCGGTGACAATCCGCGGTTTTGAATAACGCGAAGTCGATTCCGATTGTGTTTGCCGCAGTTTCATGGGACAATAAAAACCGAATCGGTCGAACCCAGGCAGACCTATGCAGACGCAAATCAAAGAGATTCTGGCTTATAAGGGAGGCACCGTGCATCGGGTCTCTCCCTCGAATACGGTAGCGGAAGCGATTCAGGTCATGAACGACCTGAGGATCGGGGCGACGGTGGTGATGGAGGGGGAACGGCTGGTGGGCATGTTTACCGAGCGCGATGTGCTCACCCGCGTCGTGCCGGCGGGGAGGGACGCGGCGCGCACGCTGGTCGGCGAGGTGATGAGTACCGACCTCCTCGTGATCAAGCCCACCCTGACCGTCGAGGAAGCCATGCAGGTCGTCACCGAGAAGAAACGCCGCCATTTGCCGGTCATGGACGGGGGCCGGCTCGTCGGCCTTATCTCCATCGGCGATTTGACCCGCTGGTTGGTGCGGGAGCACGAAAACGAGATCGAGACGCTGCTGGAGTATATTGGCGGCCCCCAGCCTCACCATTGACCGGCCGTCGGGGCCTGAAAATACGGTTTCAGTTTTTCCTTGGACCCCCGGATGGCGAGAACACAGGTCTTACCGGACTCATTCCAGTCCGCGAACGACCAGTCGCCCATTTCGGTGAAACGGGGCTCGGTGCGGGTGACCGCGGGTGAGGCGGGCCCGGTCTCTTCGATGACGAAAAAGTGAATCACGCTGTTCTGCTCTTCCATGCAGATGAGGGAGACCCTCTTTTGTTCCTGCTCGAAAACCCGGCAGCGGGATCCCTTGACGGTTTCGAGGGAGGCCGGAAAGACGTCGGCCGGATCCGGGCCCCCGTGATCCCTGACGTGCCGGCGCAGTTCCGCGAGATCGGTGCTGAAATGGTCGTAGTCCGGCTCGCGTTCGAAGAACGAGGGCAGGTCGCCGAAGAATTCGGGCGAGGCCCGGGATGTCTCGCCCGCGACCTGCGGGGAGGCCCCCTCCCGGTCCATGACCAGGAACCCCCAGGCGAGCGCGGTCAGCAGGACGATCGCGGCGGCCGCGGCGTAGGCCGGCCGGATCCAGGGGAAGGAGACGACCGACGGGCGGAGGTTGGCTCCCTCGAGAATCTCTTCCTTGAGCGCCGAAGGCGCCGGAAAGCGTTTGAGATTTTGCGCCACCGCCCGGTCAAACGCCTTTTCCTCTTCGTACCAGGCTTTCAGTCTTTCGTCTTCGCTGAGTTTTTCGAAGGCCCGTCGCACGTCCGGATCGTCGTTCGGATGAGCATCGGGCGGGTGGACTTGAAGGATCTCTTTTGCCTTATCCCTGTTCATCGTTTTCGATCATTCTGTCGCTTGGAGGCCTGGCCCGAACGGCCGCCGCCATTGCCCACGGGCTCGTTTTTCGAGGAGAGGCGCTGTCGCAGTTGCTCTTTGCCCCGGGAAAGCCGCGACATGACCGTTCCGGTGGGAACCTCCAGAACGTCGGCGATTTCCCTGTAGGTCATGTCTTCGAGATAGAACAGGCTCAGGGGGGTTCGGTAGGTTTCGTCGATCTGGGTCAGGGTATCCATCAGCACCGACGCGTCGGTTCGATCGACGGCTTCGGAGGCAACCGTCGTCCCTTCGGCGGCGGGAGCGAGCTCCTCCATTGAATAGAGCTTCCTGTTCTTTCGTTTCCATCTGAGAAATTCGCGATAAAGGGTGGTGAAAAGCCAGGATTTTACCTTGGACTTGTCCCGGAGCATATCGCCTTTCTCCGCCCAGCGAATGAACACTTGTTGAGTCAGGTCCCATGCATCAGCCTCGTTCCCGCTCAGACTGTAGGCAAAGCGGTATAGGGAAGAATAATAGGACTCCACCAATTTTTCAAAATCGATGGCGTCATTCTGGGTGGGAGCACTCATTGGGGCGGTTTATTCCATAAGAGCGAAAAAATGAAAAACAGCGATCACGAATCTTTTATTGTCCGAGTTTGACCAAACCTCAAGCCGGGAAAGAGGGGCGAGGGGGCGCTGAACGCGAGGCTCCTCCCAATGGGCTCCCCTCCCGTAGGAGCGGGTTTACCCCGCGATTCCGCCGGTAGGAGCGGGTTTCCAGTCCCGCCGCAGCGCCTTGGCGAAGGGGGAACCCCGCGATGGATGCGGATTCGCGGGGACTCAACCCTCGCCCCGCGATACGGTAACCTACACAATCAGCATCGCGTCCCCGTAGCTGTAGAAGCGGTAGCGGCGGGCGACGGCCTCGGCATAGATTTCCTTCAACCATTCGATGCCGCCGGTACCGCCCGGAGTCAGGAATGACGCCACCAGGCACAGGAGGGTGGAGCGGGGGAGATGGAAATTGGTGATGAGGGCGTCGGTCAGCTCGAAATGGGCGGGCGGGTATAGAAAGAGGTCGGCTTCCGCGGTGAACGGCGACTCCGGATCGGCGGCCTGGGCCCGTCGCCGGCCGTAGTCTTCGAGCGCCCGGACGGTGGTGGTGCCCACCGCGATCCGCGGCTCGTTGCCGGGTGTTTCGAGCAGGCGTCGTGTTTCCGGGGGGATTTCGTAAATTTCCCGGTGGATGGCGTGATCGGAAATGTGCTCGGTCTGGATCGGCTGGAAGGTGCCGGCCCCGACATGCAGGGGGATTTCGGCGGTGGAGAAACCCCGGTCGCGCAGGGCGTCGAGCAGTTCCGGGGTGAAGTGCAACCCCGCAGTAGGTGCGGCCACGGCCACCTGCCGCTCCCGGCTCGCGTACACCGTCTCGTACCGCCGCCGGTCCATCTCCCGCCGGGGATCCTCCGGATCCCGGCGGATATACGGAGGCAACGGCACCTCGCCCAGGCGGTTGGCCAGGGCGATGACCCCGGGGTCGCGCTCGAGCAGAAAGCGGACCCGCCGCTCGCCGCCCTCGAACACGTCGACGATCTCCGCCCGGTACTCGCCCTCCACGCCGAAGCTCGTTCCCGGGGAGAGCTTTTTTCCCGGTTTGACCAGGCACCGCCACTCGTCCGGACGCTCGCCGGGGCGGAGCAGAAGGCACTCGACCGCGCCGCCGCCGGCACGGAACCCGCGCAACCGTGCCGGCAGCACGCTCGCGTTGTTGCGGTAGAGCCGTCCGCCCGCAGGGAGGTAGTCCCCGATTTCGCGGAACGCCCGGTGATGCAGCCGCCCCGAACCCCGCTCCACCACCAGAAGCCGCGACCTGTCCCGGCGCTCGGAAGGCTCCTGCGCAATCAGTTCCTCCGGCAGCGGATAATCGAAACGGCTCGTCGCCAGGTTGTCGGAATGGGCCTGCACGGAAGGTGTTCTAGGAAACCCCGGCACCCGAGTAAACGGGAAACGGACAGCGTCACCCACCGGTTTCTCTTTCCTGTAGGCCGCTCCGTGAGGGCCGGGAATGGCGAAGTGCAAGTATTGAAAGAAGCTCCAAAACCGACGGAACATGTGTTTAACGGCTTCTCTGACCCTGAAATTCCAACCCGACCAAGACGTCCGGTGGGCATATAGGATGGGCGAGGACGGAAATGAGTAGAGAAAATCTCAAGCAATACCTAGAAGTGAAAATTTTTAAAATGCATCAAAATAATATTTGACAATAATTAATTTTTTTGGGTTTGATCCCGTTCATCATAACCCACATGTTACCTCCTCAAACGCCCCTCCTCCCGACCCTCCAAGCGAGCTTCCTGGTGCGGGTTCTGTCTTGTCCGGCCACTGGGGATCGAGAAACCGTTTCGCCAGCGGGCGAGTCCGGACCGGGTGCCATACTCTCTCTCTCTCTCTCTCTCTAACGTTACGCCCTTTTCTCCTCACGGTTCCCCGGCGCGATGTCGGCGGGGAGGGCTTCCGCGCGCCCGGCAAACATCGCTGTCCCTATACTCTCCGTCATCAAGATTTTCGAAAACAGCGGATATCCCGTGGTTGTGGCGACCGGGTTTATCCCGGGAGATCCGGAGACGCGGAGCGTCTTGTAGGGATGTCGCTTGCGACATCCGTGCAGGCCGGCACTTGTCACGCCGGACCCGCGCCACGGAAGAGGCGACCTCTCTCAGGAACGTGTCCCTGTTATTTTCAGATTATCCACCCATGAACCCGATTCCCTTCCTTCATCTTTTCGTCGCTGCACTCCTCTTCGCCACAGCCTTGACCGTTGGCGCCTCGGAGCTCCCTCCGTTGCCCACCGACGACGAAGCCGACCGGATAGCCCGCGACGAAGCCGCGCTCAATGAGGAAAAGCGACTTCAGCACCCGATCCACACGGTCGATTGGGAGGGTTTGCAGCAGAAGACCTCCCCGCTCGAAGACGGGAAACGCACCCTCGTCCTCCGGCGGGTGGCGCCCCCTGAACTGCCGGAACCGATCGAAGAAACGACCTCCTCCTACAGCGACGAAGACCTGGCCTTTATGGAGGAGTACGAGCTGACCCCGTGGGAATTTACCTACCTCCAGCGTTACGAGGGCAGGGAACACCGGGTGTTCTCGCTCTCGGCGACGGTTTACGACCGCGAGATTACCCGGATTCGCTGGCGTCACGAGGGACGCGAGTACACCGCCTGGAGCACGATCG
>PWMU01000038.1 GCA_003558065.1 Opitutia bacterium
CCGGTACGTTGTCGAGGTCTCGGATGACCTTTCCCAATGGGCTTCAGGCGACGAGTACACGGAAAAGGAGATCTCCGTTCAGGACGGGACCGAACGGGTCACCGTCCGCGACAAGACACCGGCCACCGACTCCCCCAAACGCTTCATGCGTCTCCTGGTGGAACGGCAGTGAATCAAGAATAATCGGGGTGAATCTCTGCGGGATCGGAATCGAGCGCCTGCACGGGAAAGGCCCGGCGGAATTTGGGGAAATGATGAGATCCCTGGCATTTCAGATTAACGGGTGCTTTTTTTGTTGGACGAACGTTTTACTCTTTTAAGCTGCCAGATAATGATGAATCCGCGTTCCGCTCTGTTTTCCGCCCTCTGCATTGTCGCGTTGTCCTCTCTCGCGGGATGCGCCGAAGCCGTCACCGGGAACCCTTCCCCGCCCTTTGTGCTCGAGCCGGAGAAGAAGCCTGCCGAACTTTTCGGCTACCATCCTGACTATACCCGGAACATTCCGGGTTTCGACAGTGAAAACCGTCCCTATATCAGGAGCCGGAGCACCCACATTCACGAAACCGAGTTCATCCACACGCTGCGCGACGGAGAATGGGTCGAGCGGGATCTGATCGGCCCGCTGAAAGAGGCGTACCCGGATTTCCGGGAGACCGTATACGCCGGCGGCCTGGTCGAACCCCGTGTGACGTTCGACGACGAAGACCGTTCCTACACCTTCGTCGTGATCCGCCTGGAGGACGGTTCCAGGCCTCACTTGCTCCTGTACTCCACCGATTACTGGAAAACCGTTTCCATGGTGGAACTTCCGGCCAACACCCGTCCTGTCGAGCACCGGGCCGGCCACAACGAGCTCCCGGGTCCCCCATTCCTCATGGTGAGGGAACGGTACGACGATCACCCGGACCGCTGGGCGCGCCTCCACAACCTCTACGTGCTTCAACCCTACTGGGACGGAGACGAAATCGTCGTGCCCGAGCCGGTCATGGTCAGCGACATGCTGGTCGCGCTCGGCCAGCACTCGGGAGGTTCCCCTTTCGCCGCCACCCTGAACGGAAAAACCCATTTTTTCTGGGCCGAGGTGACCGGGGAAGAGGATGCGGAAGAATCGCCCACCTTCGGTGCGACGTACGACCACGACACCGGAGAAGTCAGCGAACCGGTGTTCGTCGCCCCCAACCGTCCGGCCAACAACTCCCACAACATGCCGGGAGTGGTCTTCGACAGCGAGGGGTATCTCCACGTGGTCACCGGCGCCCACCACGGCCAGAGTTTTTACTATTCGCGGTCGCTGGAAGCGAACACCATCGACGCCGGCTGGACCGATCCGGTACCGGTTCTTGCCGACGGCTGGATCGCCGTTTCCGGCGAGGAACGGGGAGGGCAGACCTATGTTTCCCTGGTCTGCGACCCCGACGACACCCTGCACCTGGTATTCCGGCACTGGCGCACGGGCATCGAGGATTATCCGCACCTGGCCGACGCCGAACGGGACCAGTTTGCGGGGCTTGCCTACCAGCGTAAAAGGAAGGGAGAGGACTGGAGCGAAGAAACGCTCCTGGTGGTCCCGGAACGCGCCATCTACAGCATTTTCAACCAGCGCCTGGCGGTGGATCGAACGGGACGCTTGTACCTGTCTTTCAGCTACCTGGACCGAACCCTGCGGGAAATTTCCAATGAACACCGGTTCTACAGCCGAATGGTCCTGGTGTCGCCGGACGGCGGCGAATCCTGGATGCCGGCTGAAACCCGCCACTTTGAATAGAAACCGGGGGCAACCCACTTTTAAGCGGCCTTAATATTCGCTTTCATGAGTTGATTTCGCCTCTGTTCCACTCCCTTGTCATAATATTTCCACTATTAGCAGCCAGCCTGTCGGACTTGGTCTACGGCCCAAGTCCGACAGGCTGCTAGGCGCTCGCAATAGCCTCTCTCAGACCTTCCTTCATCGAATACATCTTTTTCCCGGAACATCCTTGCTTTATCCCGGCAAAGTCGGAATCTTGCCAAAATTCATCGCTTTATTTTCATCCAGGTCCAGCGACCGGGATAACCGTCCTCCCGCGAATTCATTTCTCGGCCCAGAAAACATGATGCTGAAACGGAACCAACAACAGAGGTTTGCTTGTCTCTTTGTGTTTCTGGCTTCCCTGCTGTTGTTCCCCGGATTTCTTGCCCCGCTGCAATCGGAAACGACCGAACCCGTCACCTTCCGCGCCGACGGCCTCCCCAATCCGACGGATACCGATATCGTGGCGATCACCCAGCGGGAGGTGCTTCGCTCGTTTTACCAGCAGTACCCTCAGTACGAGATCATCCCCTTCACGATGCCGATCGTCGGAGGCACGTCGGCAATGGATGTCGGCCCGCTCATGGCCATCTCGGCGGGGATTCCCCCGCACGCGATCTACGTCAACTTCCGGCAATCCTCGACCTACATCGAACAGGGGTTCCTGGAGCCGCTGGAAATCATGCTCGCCCGCATCCGCAGCGACAACGAACGCGTCCGGCAAACCGACAACCAGGACAACTGGCTGGAGGACCCGCCCCGTGAGGAAATCGAGGAAGCGCTCGAATTGATCAGGGAACGCGTGCCCGAACCGAGCTGGCCGGTTGTTTACCGCGAGGATCTCAGCGGAAGAAGCGATGGGAAACACGTCTGGGCGATTCCCACAGGCAACCTGGTCATGGCCCTGCTCTACCGCAAGGATCTCTTTAGCGAAGCGGGGTTGGATCCCGAGCGTCCTCCGCGGGACTGGGACGAAATGATCGAGTACGCGCGTCAACTCCGTGTCCCCGAACGCCGGCAGTACGGCATGCTTTTCGGCGCCGGCCACAGTACGAGTTACCAGGCTTATTCGTTCATGGTTTCCAAGGGCGCCCGAGCCCAGGTACAGGACGAGGAAGGCAGATGGAAAGCCGCCTTCGACAGCCGGGAGGCCGCGGAGGGCATCTATTTTTTCTGGCGTCTCATCCGCGAGCCCTTCGAGCGCGAAGACGGCCGGGTGATCGCCGGCACTTCAGGTCTGACGACCGGGGCCAGGGACCTGGAGTGGGAGCGAGGCAATGTCGGCATGAGTTTCAGTTACCTGGACGAGCAGATGCTGGCGGCCATCAACCCCCAGCAAGTAGGTATCGCCCCGGTCCCGGTGACGCCCGAAGGAAAGCGGGGCAGCGAGATCAATGCGCGGATGATGGGGGTGTTCAGCGATTCGACCCCGGAGCAGAAACTCGCCGTCATGCGCTACCTCTGGCACATCACCAGCGACGACGCCAACCGGTTGCGGACACGCATTTTCGTGGAGAACGGGTACGGCATGTTCGTCAACCCCGAATACCTCGAACAGTTCGGCTACGACCGGCTGCTTCGCCGGGTGCCTCCGGGCTGGCGCGAGGCATTCCAGACCGCGATGGAGAACGGCGTGCCGGAACCCTACGGCGCCGAAACCATGAATATTTACCGCTGGATGTCCCGCCCGATCAACCGCGCCCTGGAAGAGGATTTCACGAGGATGTCCGAAGAGGAGGCCATCGACACGATCCAGGGATACCTGCAAGAGACCGCGGAGGAATTCAACCTGAAGGTGCTGGGCCTGATTCCCCCGGAAGAGATGGAGCGGCGAAGGTGGATCGGGCTCGGAGTAATCGCCATCATCGCCATCGCGTTCAGCCTCGGAATGGCCCATGTCTGGCGGTACTTCTCGATCGTCAGCGCTCCGGTCACCGGGCAGCAGAACTGGCGGCGATACATGTGGGGCTACCTGCTCATAATTCCGGGGATCGGGCTGGTTATCACCTGGCAATATTTCCCCCTCATCATGGGCGGAGCCAGCATTTCGTTCATGGACTACCGGATCGTCCAGGACAGCATGTGGGTCGGGGTGGATAATTTCGCCAACACCCTGTTTGACGAGCAGTTCTGGAACGCTCTGGTGCGCACGTTTTATTTCGTGACCCTTTCGATCTGCCTGGGCTTCTGGCCCCCTATCCTCCTCGCGATTCTGCTGCAGGAGGTCCCGACGAACACGGCGAAGTACATTTACCGGACCATTTATTACCTTCCCGCCGTGCTCATCGGAGTCGTCGTTATGTTCCTTTGGCGGCAGCTCTACGACCCGAGCGAACAGGGTGTCCTCAACCAGCTTCTGCTCAGCCTCAATAATCTCGGCCCCACCGGCGCCACAATGCTCAAACTGGGCGCACTCGGACTCTGGCTTTCCATCCTTTATCTCCTGTTCGCCCTGCCCATCAGGCTGGCCGAAATGCCGCGCGGGTTGAAGCTCGCCATATGGGCCGTGGGCTTGGCGTTCGCGGCCCTGACCCTCAGCCCCTTTGTCGAAGCTGCCCGCGACGAGAATCTGGGAGCCGCATTCGCCCTGCTGGGAAACGCCGTGGGGACCTTCGACCTGGAACCGCTCCGCTGGACCCAATCGCCGGACCTGGCCATGCTTTGTGTCGTCGTGCCCATGATCTGGGCCAGCATGGGTCCGGGCTGCATCCTTTACCTGGCGGCTCTCAAAAGCGTTCCCAACGATCTCTATGAAGCGGCGGACATCGACGGAGCCGGCAACTGGCACAAGGTGTTCTACATCGTCCTGCCGCGGCTCAAGTACCTCATCGTCATTCAATTCGTATGGGCCGTGATCGTCGCCTTCCGGGGAGGCGAAGAGTTCATTCTCATCATGACCGGCGGCGGGCCCGGCGAAGCAACCACGATTCTGTCGCTCGAAATTTTCTTCCGCACGTTTGTCGAACTGAACTTCGGCCAGGGCACGGCCATGGCCTGGATGATGGGCGCGCTGTTGATCGCGTTCACCGCTTACCAACTGAAACTCCTCTCCAATGCCGAATTCCGTGCCGGCGGCTAGCGCCGGGAACCGCTTCAAGTTCAAGGTTCCCACGTATGAAAATCCGTCCTTCCGATTTCCGCCTTCCGATTTCCTTCGTCTGATTCATGCCGATCATCTCCAAAGTCCAAGCCAAGACCGTCCAGGGACGGCTGACTATCGCCGCGATTTTCGCAATCCTCACGCTCGGTGCGATCACCATGATCTACCCGTTCGCGATCATGGTTTCCGGCTCGGTACGCAGCGAAATGGACGAAACCGATCTCGACCTGATTCCCCCGTTTCTCTTCGAGGATCACGTCCTCTACCGGAAGTTTCTTGAAACCAAGTACAACCAGCGGGTCAACGAGCTCAACCAGGCCCACCTCCAACAGAACTATTCCTTCGAGGATGCGGTGGTTCCGGAGGAGATCAACCCGGAGAAGGTCTCCGATTTTCAGGCGTTTCACGAGGACCATGGCCTTCCCCGGCACTGGCAGTTGCTCGGGGGAATCCGGGGTGATCGCACCGTACCCGAAGCCCTGCGCGAACTCCGCAACCGGGTCGCCGACCGGTTCGACAACGACCTCGCCGCCTACAACCGGGCCACAGGAGGCGTTATCGACAATTGGATCAACCTGGTCATCCCGCCCACGGAATGGCTCTCCTTTCGCTTCGACGTCCCGGATGATCCCCTTTTCCAGGAATATTTCAAGATGATGGAGGAAGCCCCGCTGGCCGAACGCGCCGTCGTTTCCGTCTCCGGTTACTTTCTGGAAACCATGATCTACCCGGTTTACGGCCAGAGTGATACCGACACCTTCAACGCGGCCCACCAGGGAATCCACATCGACTCCTACGACGATTTCCGCCTCCCGATGCGCGCCCCTCCCGAGAACCAGCCGGAATTCAGGCAGGAGTGGATCGAATTCGTACGGGATGAAATCAACCCGACCTTCGTGGTCCTCCACGGTGTCAGTGACGAATCTTACCGGGACTATCTGGAGGAGCTCTACGGAACGATAGACGAACTGAATCTCGCCTGGACAGGGGAAAAGGAGGATTTCGACGAAATCACGCTGCCGGGGGGCGAATGGTTGAGCGGCAGCCGGCGGGCGGACTATCATGATTTCTTTCATGACCTGGACCCCGAAAACTACAGGCTCTCCGGACCGGAATTCGCCTTTCGGGAATGGCTCGAGAATCAGTACGGAAGTATTGACCGCCTCAACGACAGTTACGGCACCAGCTACGACAGCTACCGCGACGTTTTCCCTCCGATGGCGGACCTCGAACTGCAACACGTCCTGGCCAATACCGGCTCCCTCCGCTGGACGTATTCGGTCCGCAACTTCGTCAATGTCTTCGATGCGCTTTTCCTCCGGGGACGTGCCTTCCTCAACACGGTCATCTTCTGCTCGCTGTCGGTCGGGCTGGCCCTCCTTGTGAATCCGCTGGCCGCCTACTCTCTTTCGCGCTTCAAACTGCCCGGCTCCTACAAGATTCTTCTGCTGCTGATGGCGACCATGGCTTTCCCGCCCATGGTCACCCTCATCCCGACCTTCATCATCCTGCAGAATCTGGGCCTGATGAATACCTTTGCCGCACTGGTTCTCCCTACAGTGGCCAACGGGTACCTGATTTTCCTGTTAAAGGGCTTTTTCGACTCCCTCCCTTCGGAACTCTATGAAGCAGCGACGATCGACGGGGCATCGGAAATTCGCATCTTCTTTCAGATCACCATGGCGCTCAGCAAGCCGATCCTTGCTGTGGTGGCCCTGCAGGCATTCAACAGCGCCTACACCCTCTTTCTCTACGCTCTGCTGGTCGCGCCCAGCCAGGATATGTGGCTGCTGAGCGTCTGGCTTTACCAATTCCAGGAAACCGCTTCCATGGGCGGGATATTTGCTTCCGTACTCATCGCCTCGGTTCCGACCATCATCATTTTCCTCTTTGCCCAGAACATCATCATGCGCGGCATCGTGATCCCGGTCGAAAAGTAGGCGGGCCCGGCTGTGTCCGGATTCAATCAATCTCGGGTTCTCCGGTCCTGCCCCCCGACAACATAAAGGGGGGCCCGGCCCGGCGGAGCGCAGCGGAACCGGGTTAGGGGGAATGCCACTCGGTTAAGGGCACTCGTCGTGGCGACGCCTGCAAAGGCCTCGACCCGGACGCGCCCCGTACGCCTCTCGTTTCGAATCTTCAGTGGAAGATTCGCTACAGGAAACGACCTTAACCGAGCGCCATTCGGGTTAGGGGCCGCCCATTGGTTCGGGTTTTCTCTCACGGAGGCACCAAGGCACACAGCTATTGACTGTGAGCGTTGATCTTTCCTCTTCCCAAAGGGTACCCCCGGCCCCTACTGCTCCGGTTTCCATTCCAGGATGGAGACCGTCTGGGGCGGAACGTCTTCGAGCGTTTCGGCCTGGCCCTGGCCGACGAATTGCTTGAATACGTGCAACTCCCGCTCGCGCTAAGTGATCATCGTAAACCAGAGCGGGCGGGAATCAAAAGCCTAATCAGAACACAATCCCGTTGATTTGCCGCAGGCGGGCATACAATTAGATTTTCAGAAAATTTTCTGGTCTCGCTTTGGAAATTCTCGTTAAAGTCTTCTTTTTCAGCCAGGGTAGCTCAGTGGCAGAGCAGAGGACTCATAAGCCTTTGGTCGGGAGTTCGAATCTCCCCCCTGGCACCGTACTTATGAAATCCGGGGAATGGCTGCTTGCCACTTCGTTTGTCTCGGCTGCTTGACTCCCCTCCCTGCTCCAACCTTCCACGGAACCGATCTCCGGCACCACCCAAGGACAGCGGTTGCGCTTTGACAGGGCGCTGAGATTCCCTGAAAACGGGAAAACGCGGTGGCGGGCATTCGGGTTAGTCCCGGCCTTTTGTGAGTTCCGCCCGGGCTTTTTCGCGACCGAGGTCGATCATTTCGCGGGCGCGGTGAAATTCGTGGGCCATGCAAACGTTTTTCGGGATGCTGATGAGGCGGTCGGGACGAAAAACGGCCAGTTGCTGGCGGGTGATGAGAGCCTGGGTAATTTCGAGGGAGCGGAGCATGACTGAAAACAGGCCCGGGCGACTTTCGCGCGGGGGGGAATCGCTGCCGAAGCTGTTCAGGAACTCGCGGAATTTGTGCCACGCGCGTTCGTTTGTTTCCTGGGCTTGCGACGGGGCGGTCGAGGCCCCGCCCGGGAATTCCGAGGGGCCGTTGACGTCGACTACCACGGTCAGATCCGTCAGGCTCCGCAGCGTCGGGGCTACGGGAACGGGATTGAGCAAACCCCCGTCAACCAGCGTCCGGCCCAGGTAGCGGTGCGGAGTGAAGAGGCCGGGAATGGCGATAGAGGCACGGATTGCGTCGAAGAGAGGCCCTTCGGAGAGCCAAATTTCGCGGGAGTGGTCGATGTCGACCGCGACGGCGGTGTAATCGAGATCGAAATCGCGGATCTCGGCGTTGCCGACCAGGGTTTCGAGTTTGCCCATGACTTTCTTGCCCCGGATGAGGCCACCTCCGGACAGTGTCCAGTCGACCAGGCGCAGAATATCCTTTTGTTCGAGGCCGACGACCCACTCGGTGTAGGTGTCGAGTTCGCCCATCGCGTAAATGCCTCCGACGAGAGCCCCTATGGACGTGCCGGCGATCGAGCGGATAAGGTACCCCTGTTCTTCGAGCTCCCGGATAACCCCGATGTGTGCGAGCCCGCGGGCCGCTCCGGCACCGAGCACCAACGCCACGGTTTTTCCATTATCGCTCACCGCTTCCTCCCCGGAATGACGGCTGCGGAAACTTGTCCGTGGGAGCCGGCGTCAAGACGGGCGGTGTCGTCGGGAGCAATGCCACATTCGTTTCGCATGGGTTCAGTTTAGCGCAACGGCCTTCCGGGACAAGGTTGATTCCGCGGATCGGGCGGTCGGGATGGCGGGAACAAGAGAAAAGGGCGCCCTGCAAACAGGACGCCCCCGGGTTATCCGTGGTTCTTAATAAGTGAACCCTTCACGTGATAACAGCTACTTTTTCAGATCAAATCGATCCAGGTTCATCATCTTATTCCAGGCGGCCACAAAGTCCTTCACGAACTTTTCCTCAGCATCCACACTGGCGTACACCTCGGCCAGGGCACGCAACTCGGCGTTGGATCCGTGGATCAGATCCCCGCGGGTTCCGGTCCACTTGAGGTCGCCTGTCTTGCGGTCGCGGCCTTCAAACACTTCCCCATCATCGGAAGTCGCCTTCCAGGTGGTCCCCAGATCGAGCAGATTCGCATAGAAATCGTTGGTCAGGGTTTCCGGACGATCCGTGAACACACCGTGCTTGGACTGATCGTAATTGGTGTTGAGCACACGCATACCGCCGAGCAGCACCGTCATTTCCGGAGCGGTCAAGGTCAGCAACTGGGCCTTATCCACCAGCATTTCCTCCATGGTTGCGTTCCTGGCGTTGAAGTAATTGCGGAACCCATCCGCTGCGGGCTCGAGGTATTGAAAGGAATCCACTTCGGTTTGCTCCTGCGAAGCGTCGGTGCGGCCCGGCATGAACGGAACGCTCACCTTGTGCCCGGCCTTTTCAGCTGCTTTCTCAACGGCAGCGCAGCCGGCCAGCACGATAAGATCCGCCAGGGAAACCTTCTTGTTTCCTGACTGCGCCTCGTCAAACGCCTTCTGTATACCTTCAAGCGTAGCCAAAACTTTCGCCAACTGCTTCGGATTGTTGACTTCCCAATCCTTCTGCGGCGCCAGGCGAATACGCGCACCGTTGGCACCGCCCCGCTTGTCGGATCCACGGAACGTGGCTGCCGAAGCCCAGGCGGTTGAAACAAGCTCGGAAATGGTCAGTCCGGAATCCAGGATCTTACCTTTCAGTTCCTCGACGTCCCTCTCGTTGACCAGTTCGTGGTCCACCTCCGGAACCGGGTCCTGCCAGATCAGCTCTTCCTCGGGAACCTCGGGTCCGAGATAGCGGGCTTTGGGTCCCATATCCCGATGCGTCAGTTTGTACCACGCACGGGCAAAAGCATCCGCGAATTCATCCGGGTTCTCGTAAAACCGGCGGGCGATCTTTTCATACTCGGGATCCACTTTCAGCGCCACGTCCGTAGTCAGCATGAATGGGGCATGCTTCTTCTTTGGATCATGGGCATCCGGAATGGTCCCTTCACCGCCTCCATCTTTCGGCCTCCACTGCCATTTACCACCCGGACCTTTGTACTTCTCCCATTCGTAATTGAACAGGTTCTCCAGGTACTTGTTGCTCCATCGGGTTGGTGTGTCCGTCCAGGTCCCTTCCAGACCACTGGTAATCGTGTCCGCGCCTTTGCCGGAACCATAGCTGTTCGCCCACCCGAGGCCCTGTTGTTCGATGGGGGCCGCCTCGGGCTCGCGGCCGAGATGCTCTTCCGATGCGGCGCCGTGCACCTTGCCAAAGGTGTGTCCCCCGGCGATGAGCGCGACGGTCTCCTCGTCGTTCATGGCCATCAGGCCGAAGGATTGGCGAATGAAATGGGCGGATTTTGCCGGATCGGGCTCGCCGCCCGGGCCTTCCGGATTCACGTAAATCAGGCCCATGTGGTCGGCTGCCAGGGAACCTTTCAGTTCCCCTTCCGCGTCGTGACGCTTGTCCCCCAGCCATTCGCTTTCAGGACCCCAGTTGATATCCTCATTCGGCTCCCAAACATCCTCGCGTCCACCGGCAAAACCGAATGTCTTGAAGCCCATGGACTCAAGTGCGCAGTTTCCCGCCAGGATCATCAGATCCGCCCAGGAGAGCTTCTTTCCGTACTTTTTCTTGACCGGCCAGAGCAGGAGGCGCGCCTTGTCGAGATTCACGTTGTCCGGCCAGCTGTTGAGGGGAGCAAAACGCTGATCACCGGTACCTCCGCCGCCGCGGCCGTCCTGGACGCGATAGGTCCCCGCACTGTGCCAGGCCATGCGAATAAACAAGGGCCCATAGTGACCATAATCCGCCGGCCACCAGTCCTGGGAGTCGGTCATCAGGTCGAAAAGATCCTTTTTTACGGCATCCAGATCCAGCTTCTGAAACTCCCTGGAATAGTCGAAATCCTCACCCATCGGGTCGGAAAGGGAGGAGTGTTGACGCAGGATGTTCAGGTTCAGCCGGTTGGGCCACCATTCACGGTTGCCGGTGCCGGCGCTTGGTTTCACTGCTCCGCCGCTGAACGGGCACTTGCTTTCATTACTCATAGCGTTGCGTACTTTCCGGTGTTAGTTGATGCGGTTTTACCTAGTCGGTCATCGAAACCGCAATCCTCCTGCGATTATTGCCGTGGGTCAAGTTTTCGGTGGCGTCCGGATCCGCGGTTGTTGTTGCCAACCTCCCGTAAATTTTTGCCGCTGAAACCGCCCAAATACGGGTTCGGTTTCTATGTGTACTTTGCCGAAAGCCTCCGCATTTTTTCCCGTGACGGTTTTGAGGCAACTGCCGCCCCCGACACGACGCAAAAGAATTCGGTCGAAGAACGGTTTGTCAGTTTCCGCGAGCCGGCCCTGGAAGCCGGCACCGTGGTGTGGAACGGCGAGCAGGGACGGTGCACTCTTGAATTCGACAGCGAACAAATGACTCCTTCGGCTGAATCATTTGAAGTCGGAAGGGGAAATTCCGGAGAGAAGCAAACCGCCTACCTGCTCAAGCTTATCCTCAACGACATTCAGGACGACAACGAGGTCCGGATGAGATTTCATGTAAGCACCCGGTAACAGCCGGCTTGGCCCCGGGTCAAATCAGACAGGCTGTGACCGACGGGGTTTGGCCCCGGAGTCCACGGATGCCGGGACAACGCGACCGTGCCCCTGCCCTGTTCAGTCCGCGGTGACCTCTCAGGGCAGGGTCACGGTGAGCCGGAGAAATCGCCTGAAAGAGTCGTTGAGCGGTTCCCGGGTGCGGTAGGTCTTCGTCGCGGTGCCATCCCCGTGTTCCAACGACTCGACCAGGAGCGCCCCCGGATCCCACGAGACGAGATCCGGGCTCACTTCGACCGCGTAGGTCGCGTCGACGTGGTTGCGATGGGTAAAAGTAAGGGTCAAATAGTCGTCCGTCACCCCATTCACTTGGATCGACTCAACGTTGGCCGCCGGGAGGAGCTCCCGTTGCGCGGTCGCGGGATCCCCTCCGAGGAAAAACTTGAGCGTGTTCGGGATTCCTTCGCCGGAAGGGGCGACGAGCGGGTCGGCCGTATCGGCCACCCCCATCGTGTACTCGATTGCGTTGAGCACCAGCTTCCTTCCTGCCGGGGCGTAGACCGTGGGCAGCTTCACCGGATGCTCGCCCAGAAACAGAGTCCGCCGCCCGGCCGGCGCCTCGCTGCCGCCCTCGTAAAAAGCCTCCTCGCTTCCGTCCCAGGTGACGATCCACGGGTACTCCAGATTCGAACCACCCTCTTCGCGATCGGTCCAGCCCGCAACCCGGCCGGTGAGCACCGAGGTGTTCACCTCCGGCTGCATCGCGTCCTCGCCGGACCGATACACAAGGACCTTACCGTCAGAGGGCTCAACCCCGTCGAACACCGGATGATTGGGATCGGCAACGACCATCCCATACAGCCCCAGAGTCGGCGTTTCCGCGCCGGAGGGAATCCAGCGCCATCGGTCCGCACGATAGGTGAACGGATTCATGTTCAGCAGCGGAGTGGCCACGCTGTTCCAATCGGCACTCCCGAAATTCTCCGATTCACCGACCCCGAAACGGGGCATGATGATCAGATCGTAACTCCCGAGCAGGTCCTTCTGCGCCGGGCTCAGCGAGATCGCGCTGTCCAGTACGTCGGGCGAAAGATCCGCCGAAAAATCCACGGAATACCGCGGACGCTGATCCTCCAGCCAGGACCCCATTCGCCGCACACCGGTTTCACTACTGTGACCGGCCTCGACCAGCAAGAGGATCCTGAACGGCGAAAATCGCGTCAGCGCCCAGCCGGCATACCAGTTGTCATTGTCGGGCGGAGGCTGATTTGCGGCAACCTGGATCGCTCCCCGGTAGGCGCCCCCTTGATCGTACTGGCTCCTGAACCGCCCGAAGTTCCAAACCACGAGTTCCAGATTCGATCCTCGCGCGGCCGGCGGGCCGCTTGGCGCCCAAACCCCCGGCGCGTCACTGTCATGGAGGTCGACAGGAATCGCGCCACTGACATAGTCGGCGATGACGAAGGCACCGGAGCCCTCGTCGAAGCGCCTCTTCTGTATCTGCGTCGTCTCGTCGTCGAGCGTGACAGGCAGGAAAACTTCGTGCGCGTTGCGGGCGTTAATGTAGCTCCCCGTTCTCCAGCCTGTTCGGCGGCCGACGAGGTAATCGCGCCACTCCTCCCCGTCATGCCGCGACCAGTATTCCTTCACATAACCGACGATGAGGCCCTGCCCTATTCGGGATCTCCGCGAACTCCACGTCAGATAGGCGTTTCCCTCAACGTCCACATTGATGCTCGACCAGAACGGGCGGGAGTGTCCGCTTCCCGGATCGGTGATGACGTCCATGTAGTCGTGGCCGTTGGTGATGGGAGTTTGGCTCCAGTCGAAGGCAAAATCCCCATTGGCCCGGAAGAACCGGTCGGCTTCGACATCGTAGTAAATATAATACAGGCCGTACGAAAGGGCTTGTGACATATCCTTGTCCAACGCCATAAAGTGAAGACGGTTCCGGTCGACGTCATAGAAGGAATAGGTATAAGAGCGGTCGGAGTAGTCGTCCTCGAGTGCAAAGGACCACAGCGTGTGCTCGCGAAATGTCTTCCCGTCGTCCTCCGAAATGAAAAGGAGTTCCCGTCGCGCCCCACCGTAAACCGTGTAGTTCTGCATGAAGATTGTCCCCTGACCGTCGCTCCACATGCCCGACTGACTTCCCACGTTTCCCGTCAGTTCCGAAGTGAACGTTTTGTGAAGTATTTCAAACTCGGAGATATCATAGGGATGGATGCTCCGGGCTATCTGCTTCTGGTCGCTGTATCCACTGACGACGGAATAGAACACGACGATGCGCCCCTCGGAATCGAACGTGAACGACGGATTGTTGTGCATGTCGATTCCGGGACTGGCGAGGACCGTCGTCGTCCGGGTTCCGTAGTCGAGATCGATCGAACGGATGACCGCGTCGCCGTAGGAGGTGACGTACGACATAAAAAGCTTCCCGTCCGCCACATCCACTGTGGGACGTCCCCGGTAGTTCCAACTTCCATCATCGGCTGCCTGCCAGACCGTGAAACCGGGACTCGCGGATTTCGTATCCGGAGAATCACGGACCGTTTGACCCCATGCGGGAACAGTCAAGAGCGCCGTGAGAGCGAATACGAGTACGACTCCCGCATGCACTCGCGCTTCCGTTGCAGGCTCGTCGTCGAAAATCCGTGTTTTTTTCATCGATGCTTTATTTCCGCC
>PWMU01000162.1 GCA_003558065.1 Opitutia bacterium
GGCCCGGCGAATTCTCTCGAGACAATCATTACTGAAAAGTTTGCAACGAGACAACGGTCCGGTTATGCGCATCGTTGCATGGAGGTGACGCATCAGAAAATCGCCGAGAAAGCGGGCCTTTCCCGATCCACCGTCTCACGCGCGCTGCGCAATCATCCGGCCATTCCGGAGGCAACCCGGATCCGGGTGAAAACGGCCGCCCGGGAACTGAACTACCGGGCGGACCCGATGATTTCAGCCTTGATGAGCCGCGTGCGCCACGGACTTCCGCCGGGGGTGCCGCCGGTGATCGGTTATGTTTCCGCCGCATCCGCGCGCGACTGGCGCACGAAACCATCGCTCCGGCAGATCCATTCAGGCGCCACCGAACGGGCGGAGCAACTTGGCTACCGGCTCGAAGAATTCATGCTCTCGGACAAATCCGAAGCGGGCCCGAGCCTCAACCGGATTTTGGTCGCACGGAACGTCCAGGGGCTGCTGGTCGCTCCGGCGGGCGAACCGGCCTACGATCTTCGACTGGACTGGAACCGTTTCGCCTCGGTCGCGATCGGCTACGAATTGCAGCAGGAAGGGATTCACCGGGTCCGGGCGAATCATTTTCAGGGCATGACTCTTGCCCTGGAACAACTGCGTCAACGCGGCTACCGGCGGATCGGCGCCGTGCTGCCCTCGCGACTGGACAACCGGCTTCGCAACCGGTGGGCCGCGGCTTTTCTGCTCGACCGGCAGCAGCACGGAGACCCCGATCCGGACGCCCTCCTTCTGGCAAAATACGAGACCGTGCGGCAGTCTTTTTGGGAATGGCTGGAGAAATGGCGTCCCGAGGCAGTAATCGGCCCGTACGGTTCGGTTTTTGACTGGATTCAGCGAACCGGCAAGCGGGTTCCGGAAGACCTCGCGTTCGTGACCCTGGGTCATCTACCCGGACAAACCCACCTTGCCGGGGTCAACCAGCGCCTCGACCTTCTCGGAGCCCTGGCGGTCAATGTCGTCACCGAACAACTCCACCAGAACGCCCGCGGCCTCGACGCAGCCGCACGGACCATCCTCCTCGACAGCCATTGGGTGCCGGGGCCGTCGGTGGGAAGGAGCCAGTTAAAAGGATGAAGAAAAAAATGGGCCGCGACGTGAGGAACGGGAACACCTGCTGACCCGACTAATCCGTCAGGCCCACCCGCAGCCGCAGGAAGCGGCGGTCGGAATCGTCGATCGGCTGAACGTCCCTGTAGGTCTCGGTAATGGTCCCATCGTCGTTATCCACGGTCAGCTCCTCCACGAGCACGGCTTCGTCGGGCCATTCGGCCAAATCGGCGGAGGCCTGGATGTTGTACTCGACGTCGTCCACATCGGCCGGACGGGTCATGACCAAGGTCAAGTACTCGTCGCCGTCAACCTCCCGGACCTCCTCGCGCGGAAGCAATTCCCGGGAGGGGCTTTTGGGGTCGAGCCCCAGGGCATACTTGACGATATTGGCGATGCCGTCGCCGGCCGGATCCGCCCCGGGTCCGCTGATGGAATCGTCATCGAGTTCTTCCTGGGTAAAGTGCTCCTCCCGCCAGTCATCGAATCCGCTGGGCGCCGGGGGCCCAATGGGAGCACCGACCCGGGCGCCCTCGAATACGGTGAAATTGGCGAGATCGAAAGTCGCCACGGTCCGGTCGTCGGCCAACAGCCGAATACTGCTCAGCGACTCGCCGGTCGAAGCCAGGCGCGCGTTGTTGTATTCGTCCAGGAGCTGCTCGCCATCGACCCAGACCGAGGCTTGTCCCGAGGCCAACGTGTACGTGCTTTCCCCGTCGGCTCCCGTGTACTCGATTGGCTCATCCGAGTTATTCAGGATCGTATCCAGGCGAACCGGCGTGTTCGGCGCATCGGAAAAGCGCGGCTGCGGATCCGGACCGTGAATCCTGCCATTCGAAGTGATGAGGGAAAGCACGTGAGCCCGCTGCTCCCCGACCCGAATATCGAATCTGACCCAGCGCGCGTCGTTTTCAGTGGGCCTGCGAATGAAATCGAAACTCAGGGTCACGACTTCTTCCGAGTCCGGAAAGAACGCCGCGTTACTGAGGTCCTGGACCTCAAAACCACGCATCATGAAAGCATCGGTACCGTAACCGAACGAATCCTCGGCGTCCTCGATGAAGTCGACGGTACCGCTCCCCGGAGTGAAATCAAAGGTCCACCCCGAGGGCGCTCCCCCCGCGAAACGATCCTGGAACAGAATTCCGTCAGCCGAAAGCTCGATGTCAGCCGGATCAGCGGCGACGGCCACCCCGAAATGGGCGTCCCCCGGTACCAAAGACCCCGTTTCCCCGTTGTCGATCTGGTAAGCGCCGACCCCGCCCCCCCGTTCCACCAGGAGCAAGTGTGTGCCGGAAGGACTCAACGCGATGCCCAGCAAGTCCACAAACCCTTCCCGGATCAATTCTGCCTCACCGGTATCAAAATCGTACGACGTCAATGTGCCGTCGCCAAAGTTTCCGATATAGGCGACATCGTTTTCTTCATCATAAGCCAGGCCGTATTGCTGATGATTGCCATCCAGAGTCGCCAGCGAGGCGGTTTCACCGGTATCCAGATTGGTTGAATAGAGGTCCGTATCGTCCGATCCGGCGGTCACCGAAAGCATTTCGCCGTCACCGCGCAAGGCTATTCCCGTATTGTTGGTCCCGGGATTTCCCACATGGGTCACCCCGCTCCCGTCCGACAACTCAGCCTCGAAGATCCCGTTGCTCCAGTCGGAAAAATAAAGCTTTCCGTTGGAGTCATCGATCGCGAGAAACTGCGGGTCATCAAAATCCCCCTGGTTTTCGATGAACAGCCCGGCATTGGCACCGGAGCGTTCAGCGCGCCAAATGCCTCCAACACCGGAATCCACGGAGTTATCGGTCCAATAAATGAATTCGTCCGTGACAACGATATCGACAGCGCTCCCGTCCATAGTTTCCCCATCGAACACCTCGGTGACATTGCCGCCGTCGATGTCCGAAGCCATGATCACGGTCTCCTCGGTCCAATAAAGATCGAAGGCCGCCAGGCGGACGGATACAAAGAGCGCGACGAAAGCGGCGGCGACTGACCGCGCACAACGGTTATTGAAAGACGATCGAGAATTCATAACTTCAGGGCGATTGGGTTTAAGGTCACTCCGATAAACGATTACCCTAAGAATAATAAGTACGGCCTCGAACAGCAACCCCGGTAAAGTGGTAAACCAACCTAACCATTCCCGACCATCGATGTTTGATCCAATTCAGCACGACCGCAACAGATGCTTGGCCTGATTGGCACTCGGTTGTGCACCTTCTCCTGCAAACAAGCGAGCCTTGCGGGACTACTCCCGCAAGGCTCGTGAATGAGTAGGTTAAAACGGGGCCGGATCAGTCCGCGAACCCGACGTTGAGCCGCAAAAAGCGGCGGTCGGAATCGGCGAGCGGCTCGACGTCGCGGTACACGTAGGTCGTCGTGCCGTCGCCGTGGTCCTCGGTCAGCTCCTCGACCCGAACCGCTTCGTCCGGCCAGCTGGCCAAGTCGCCCGAGGCCTGCACGGTGTAGTCGATATCGTCGCGATCGTTCGGGCGGGTGAAGGTCAGGGTCAGATACTCCACCCCGTCGATCTCCCGCATTTCTTCGCGCGGCAGGTCGGCGCCCGCGGCGGGAACGAAGGGATCCAATCCCAGAGCGTACTTAA
>PWMU01000011.1 GCA_003558065.1 Opitutia bacterium
GCGTTTCCGTATGTTGCCACAACCGCATGCGTTGGTGTAAGGGTGAGGGCATGTCCACCGACAACGAAACCATCGTCGCGCCGTCCACGCCGAACGGCGAGTCCGCGATTGCCGTGGTCCGGGTGAGCGGACCGCGGGTCCCGGGGCTGCTCGAGGAGATTTTCGGCCGCACTCCCCCACCCCGGCGCGTCGTTCACGCCGAATACCGGGACCGGAACGGAGGATTTGTCGACGATCTGGTTTACTGCCGCTACCGCGGTCCCGCCTCTTATACCGGGGAGGACGTGCTCGAGCTCTACACCCACGGCAACCCGTTGATCGTCCAAAAAATCACTGAAGACCTCATCGCCCGGGGATGCCGGTCCGCCGGCCCGGGGGATTTCACACGGCGCGCGTTCCTGAACGGACGAATGGACCTCAGTCAGGCCGAAGCCGTGATCGACCTCATTCGGGCCCGCAGTGACCGGGCCCTCGAGGCCGCCAACAACCAGCTCCGGGGAGAGCTGGGGAAAAGGATTCAGGGGCTTACCGACGAACTGCTGCAGGTGCTCGCCGAAATCGAGGCCTACATCGACTTTCCCGAGGAAGATCTTCCGCCCGAAGAGCAAGGCGGCCCGGCCGCGCGTATCGAACATCTGCTTACACAAATCCGGAAACTCGCCGCGACAAGCCACTACGGGAGCATTCTGCGCGAGGGCGTGGGCACGATCATCCTGGGTGCCCCCAACGCCGGGAAGAGCAGCCTGCTCAACCGTATGGCGGGACGGGAGCGGGCGATCGTGAGCGAGACGCCGGGAACCACCCGGGATTTCCTCGAGGAGCGGATCCACCTCGGCGGATGGTGTATCCGCCTTCTGGATACGGCCGGACTGCACGAGGGCGGAGACGGCCTGGAGAAGCTGGGAATGGAAAAAACCATCGAGCAGGCCGGCGAGGCCGACCTGTTCCTGGTGGTCGTCGACGCCACCCTCCCCCACCCCGCCCTGCCCGAGGGCCTCCGGCGGCGGCTGGGGCCCGACAACACGATCGTGATCTCCAACAAGGCGGACCTGCTCGATGCGCCTCCGGACAACACCCGCCTCCCCGACTGCCCCCAGGTGCTCGTTTCCGCGCTCACGGGCACGGGCATGGAGGCTCTGGAGGCGGCGCTCGAGACCTTGCTTACCAAAGGCGCCCCGGCGGCGGGCGCCGATCGCGTGGCGGTGAGCGCGCGTCACGCCGCGGCGCTCGAACGGGCCCGGGAGGCACTGGATGCCGGTTTGGGCCAGTTGCGGGAGCATCAGCCGCCCGAACTCGCCGCCAGCGAATTGCGGGGGGCGCTCGAGGCGCTCGGCGAAATCGTCGGCCGGGTGGACAACGAGGCGATGCTGGATAAGCTCTTTGCTTCGTTCTGTATAGGAAAATGAAGGTACGCCGTTCTTCGTTCCGGGTTCCGGGTTGGATCTGTTGGAAACCGGGGATCCCGGATGAGAGCAAACGGAGCCGGAAGGTGTCCCGCGGCGTCCGTTGACGCCGGACAGGAATCCTTTATGAATGCGTTTCCATGCGTACCGAAGCCTGCGGAGGTCGCCTTCGGGGCCGGCGCACCCACTCTTGAGGCTTGAACCTTAAAGCAGAACCTGTACTTCATTTCGAAGAAAGCTCATGACCGATTTCGCTAAAACACCTTACGATGTCATCGTCTGCGGTGCCGGGCACGCCGGCACCGAAGCCGCGCTGGCGGCGGCGCGCATGGGCGCCCGGACCCTTTTGCTGAGCGGCAACATCGACTCGATCGGCCAGATGAGCTGCAATCCGGCCATCGGGGGCCAGGCCAAGGGGCATATCGTGCGCGAAGTCGACGCGCTGGGCGGGGAGATGGGGGTCAACGCGGATGTGACCGGGATCCAGTACCGCAGGCTCAACGCCTCGAAAGGACCGGCCGTGCAGGCGCCGCGCACGCAGTGCGACAAAAAAGCCTACCAGTTCCGGTTGAAACACACGATCGAGCTGCAGGAGAACCTGACCCTGTTCCAGGCCGCGGTCACCCAACTGATTTTCAAAGACGGCCGGGTGACCGGCTGCCGGACCAACCTCGATGTCGACTTTTTCGGAAAAACGGTCGTGGTGACGACCGGGACCTTTCTGCGGGCGCTCATGCACGTGGGCAAAAACCGGAACGAGGGCGGGAGAATGGGGGATTACAGCGCCAAGACGCTCTCGGGGAGCTTTTTGGAGGCGGGGATCGAGCTGGAGCGGCTCAAAACCGGGACTCCGCCGCGGCTGCTGGGGCGCAGTATCGATTTTTCCGGCATGGAGGAGCAGAAAGGGGACGCCGAACCCAGCCTTTTCGGCTTCTACGACACCCGCGAGGAGGAGGATTTGTTCCACGTGGAACAACCCGGGGAACGCAAGCTCGGCTGGCCCCCGGGAGAGAAGCAGGTCTCCTGTTTCATCACCTATACCACCGAGAAGACCGAGCGGATCATCCGGGACAATCTTCACCTCTCGCCGATGTACAGCGGCCAGATCGAAAGCACCGGTCCCCGGTACTGTCCGAGCATCGAGGACAAGTTCGTCCGTTTTCCGGACAAACCCCAGCACCGCTTTTTCCTGGAGCCGGAGGGCCGGAACACCAACGAGTACTACATCAACGGCTGCTCGACCAGCCTGCCGCTCGACGTGCAGACCGAGATGATTCACAGCGTCCCCGGACTGGAAAACGCGGTCATCCTGCGCCCCGCCTACGCGGTCGAGTACGATTTCGCGCCGCCGACCCAGTTGCAGCCGTCCCTGGAGTCCAAGAAGGTGGAGAATCTTTTCTTTGCCGGTCAGATCAACGGGACCTCCGGCTACGAGGAGGCCGCCTCCCAGGGGTTGGTGGCCGGGGTGAACGCGGTCCTGAAGGGCAGGGGAGCGGCGCCGATGATCCTGAAACGGCACGAGGGCTACATCGGGGTGCTGATCGACGATCTGGTCACCAAGGGGACCTCGGAGCCCTACCGCATGTTCACGAGCCGGGCCGAGTACCGGCTGCTCTTCAATCACGGCAGCGCGGAGCTTCGCCTGCGCCACCACGCCCGCGAGCACGGGCTGCTGTCGTCCCGCCGCCTGGAACGGATCGAGGCCAAAAACCGGGCCGTGGAGGAGTGGGGGAGGCGCCTGGAAGCCGAACGCACGCCCGAAGGCACGTTTGCCGAGCGCGCGCGCCGGCGCGAAAAGGCTATCCCGTTTCCCGCGGAGTTCCAGGCCCTGCCTTCGGCCATCCGGGAGGAGGCGCTCTACCGGGTGGTCTACCGGGGCTACCTTGAGCGGGAACTGAAACAGATCGAAAAGCTCTCCCAGGTCGAATCCGTCCGGATTCCGGAGTCTGTTAACTTTTTGTCCATCAAAGGCTTGCGAAACGAGAGCGCCCAGAAGCTCGAGGCGATTCGCCCTGTCACTCTCGGCCAGGCAAGCCGGATCAGCGGGGTCAACCCGGCCGACATCAACATCCTGCTGGTGCACCTCGAGAGCGCCCGGCGACGCGCCGAAGCCCCTCCGGCCCGCTGAGGGAGAACCGGGAGGGAACGACCGCCTCCGGGCTGCCGGGGGGCGGGCAGGGCTTTCTCATTTGGCTTCCGAATGCCGCATGAAAAAGCATTTGAGATTGGAAATCGAAGATTTCAGATTTTTCGCATCTTCGTGCGGCTCAGGGAACTTATATGAAAAGACCGTGGGCGACGGGGCCGCCGGTCGCGATGAAAGCCCGCGACTCCTGCTCGAACCACGGATTTGGGTTGAAGTCACGGCGCTTCCGGCCGATCTAACTAACGAGCATGAAAGTTCCCTATGCGTACGCTTCGCCCCTGGACCGGGTTTCCCAAGAGCACCGGCGGGTTATCCGCGCGCGCCGGGAGACGGTCGAGACGGGCTTGGACCGGCTGCCGCGGCACGGCTGGCGGGACTACGACCTGGAGATCGGCTGCGGGCACGGGCATTTTCTCGCGGCCTACGCCGCGGCGCATCCGCAGCGGTACTGCGTCGGAATCGACATCGCCGGCGGGCGGCTGGAGCGGGCGAGAAAGAAATCCTCCCGGGCCGCACTGGACAATGTCTCCTGGATCCACTCCGAAGCCCTGCTTTTTCTGGAGTGCCTGCCGGGAGCGATCACCTTTTCCCGCGTGTTCATCCTGTTTCCGGATCCCTGGCCCAAGCGGCGCCATCACAAGCACCGGCTCGTCCAACCCCGGTTCCTGGAGCTTCTGTCCTCGGTTTGCCGCCCCGAGGCGACGCTTTATTTCCGCAGCGACGACGGGAATTACACGCAGCAGGCGCGTAACTCGCTCATAGCCAGCGCATTCTGGGACATTCGGCCCGCGGAGGCGTGGCCCTGGGAGCGGGCGTCGGTCTTCCAGGAACGGGCGGCCCGCTACGAATCCCTGGTCGCCCGCAAAACGCCGACGGGGTTCTCAGGGGCCGGGGGAGCGTAGCGGGGCGTTGAGTTCCCGGCGCCGGGAGGCCGGCCCGGGCGTCACACGATCTCCAGCCAGGCCATGAGAAAGAGCTGGAGCACGCCCGCACACGCCAGAAGAACGACCGTCAGCACGTAAAACGGGTCCAGGGCCATGGAGCGTCCCGACCGCGAGCGAGGCGGCGTCTTCACCAGACGGGCCGGGCGCGGCCGTCGCTTCTGGCGACGATACAGGTCGCCCAGGCCGGCGGTCAGGTTGTCGTTGGAAGGCATGGAAGGGGAGTGTGGAGGAAAAAGGGGGGCGTGTCGAGGGTGGGGGGCCTCACTCTTCGCCCCGCAACTCCCGCGCGATTTCCTCGTTTTGGCGGAGCACGCGGATCAGGTTGAGGCCGAGAATCTTTTTTATCTCCTCTTCGGCATAATCGCGCCGGACCAGTTCCGCGGTCAGATGGACGAACCGCGACACGTCCTCCAGGCCCGCGGGCAGTTGGCTGATGCCGTCGTAATCGCTGCCGATACCGACGTGGTCGATGCCGATCCGCGCGACGATGTAGTCGATGTGATCGGCGACCTGGGATAACGTGGCCCGGGGGGCCGGGTTTTCGTCGCGCCAGGCCCGGAGCTCCCGCTCGGCCCGATCGCGGTCGTCCGGGTGCCGCTCCCTCAGTTCCCGGCGCTTCCGCCGAACCTTCTCGCGATGGTCCACGAGCTCCTGGCTGAGGAAGCCGGGAACAAAGGTCACCATGATCAGCCCGTTGTTCTCCCGCAGCCGGTCCAGGACGTCGTCGGGAACGTTGCGCGGGACGTCGCAGAGGGCCCGGGCGTTCGAATGGGAAAAGATCACCGGCGATTCGGTGACTTCCATGGCGTCGCGCATGGTGTCGGCCGAGGTGTGGCTTAGGTCCACCATCATCCCGAGCCGGTTCATTTCCCGGACCACGTCGCGGCCGAATCCGGTCAGTCCCCCGTGCACCGGTTCGCCCGCGGACGAATCCGCCCACGCGGTGTGGGCGTTGTGGGTGAGTGTCATATACCGGGCGCCCAGACGGTAAAACACCCTGAGAACTCCGAGCGAATTGTCGATCGAGCGGCCGCCTTCCACACCGATATAAGACGCGATCTTCCCGTCGGCGAAAATCCTTTTCGCATCGTCGGCCTTGAGCGCGAGTTCGAGGTCGTCCGGATAGCGATCAAGCATCCGGAAAATGACGTCGAAACTCTCCATCGAAAAGCTGAGGGCCTCCTTCTCAGAAAGACGCCAGGCTGGGTAGACCACCCAGAACTGCCCGCCAACCTGGCCTTCCCGCAGTCGCGGAAGATCGGTGTGGGTCTCTTCCAGCCGCTCGGCCATGTCGCGCCGGGACAGGTCCTTGTCGGCATACCGCATAACCTGCCAGGGGAAATCGTTGTGCCCGTCGATCAGCGGAACTTCCCGTTGAAGCTGCCGGGCCTTTTTCAGGGCGGGATCGCCGCCCGTGTCGGCCCGGGATTCCTCCGCAAAAAAAGTGAACCCGGCAGTCACCCACCCACTGAAACATAAATAAAGGATGCGCCGGCGGTTTAGGTTGCGGAAGGAAAAATTCATGGGCCGGACGTTCGGTGGGATGCGGATTTCGAAAATCCGGGGCATTTGAGACAGCTCCCGCCGTCGAGTCAAGATTCGGACCCGCTGCGCCCCCATTCAGGCTCAGGCGAGTCGCCGACTATCCCGACCGGCCGGGGGAGCGGGTATCCAACCGCAGCAATCCTCACCCTTTATTTTTCATTTTATATGTTGACGTAACCGGTTGCCCACCCAATTTCTTTAGCCTTTACCGGGATCGCTAACCAGCGACTGGCCAATCAGCACCGCCGAATGCAACGTTTTCGAACAGCACTCACACTTCTTTTCACGACGTTTTTTCTGGGAAGCGCCTCACAGGCCCAGGCCTCGGTACCGCCGAGCCCCGACATCCTGGCCGAACCCTTCGGCATTCCCATCACCAACAGCATGATCACGAGCTGGGTGATCTCGATCGGGATCATCGTGCTGATCCGCTGGCTGATCAAGAAGCCCACGATGGTGCCCCACCGGGGACAGGGGCTGGTAGAGAGCATCTTCGAGGGCATCAAGGGGATTATCGAACCGATCGTCGGCAAGCACATGGTCCGTCCGGTGTTTCCGCTTCTTGTCGGACTTTTCACTTTCATTCTGCTGCACAACTGGTCCGGGCTGCTTCCCGGCGTCGGTACTATCGGGTGGGGGCATTTTGAGAACGGGACGTTTTACATCACCGAAAAACTGATCCGTCCCGGCAATACGGACTTGAACACGACCCTGGCGCTCGCTCTGATCGGGATGGCCGCCTGGCTGTATTTCATCTTTCGCTATGCGGGCCCCAGGATTATCTGGCACGATCTCTTCGGCAACAAAGCCAGCAAATCGGAGACGCCGATCGCCATCTATTACCTGCTCATTCCGATCTTTCTGATGGTCGGGGTAATCGAGATGATCTCGATCGCCTTCCGCCCCGTTTCCCTGTCCCTGCGTCTCTACGGCAACATGTTCGGGGGTGAGAACCTCCTCATGAGCATGAGCGACTTCTTCGCCTGGATCGTGCCGATCCCGTTCTATTTCTTCGAATTCATGGTCGGTATTATTCAAGCCTCCATCTTCATCATGCTGATCGCGATTTATATCGGGCTCATCTGCAACCACGAAGGCGGGGAGGGTGAAGAGGCTCACTAGACTTTCCGGGTTCGGGACCATGGTTCCCTTTGCAGGAACATTCATTAACGTGGACGAACCGGAGAAAAACTCGAAACAACTGAAAAGCTAAGGAACCACTGAAATGAACCTACCAATGCTACTCGCTGAATTCTCCGGCAACCTCCAGATCGCGCTGGCCGCTCTGGGCATCCCCCTGGGGATCGGGTTGATCGGTTTCAAGGCCGTCGAATCCGTCGGACGCAACCCGGGGGCCTCCACCAAGATCCTCGTCCAGTCGATTATCGCCATGGCGTTTGCCGAGGCGATTATCTTCTTCGTCATCTTCCTGGGAACTTAATCGCGCCGGGCGGCGGAGCCATGAAGGCTTCGCCGCCCGCACCTCTTTTCAAGAACCACCGGAAACCACCACACCATGTTGGAATTCCCTTTATTAGTAGCGGATCTGGGTGAGAAGCTGGGCGAGGTCACCGATCAGTTCGGCATTAAGTGGTCTCTGCTCATCGCGCAGGCCATCAACTTTCTCATCGTCCTCTACGTGCTTCACCGCTTCGCCCTGAAGCCGGTATTGGCTACCCTCGACAAACGCCAGGCGGAGATCAAAGCCGGCCTCGACTACGCCGAGGAAATGAAGCAGAAGCTGGCCGAATCGGAGGAAAAGCAGAAGCAGATGCTCAACGATGCCTCCCGGCAGGCGAAGCAGACCATCGAGGAAGCCCGGCAGGCGGCCAAGGAGTACTTGGACAAGCAGACCCGGGAAGCCAACGAAAAAGCCGCCGGCATGATTACCCGCGCCGAAGAGTCCATCGAGATGGAGCGCAGAAGGATGCTCTCGGAAGTGCGCGAGGAGATCTCCCGCCTGGTTCTTTTGACCTCGTCGCGCGTGCTGAAGAAGGAACTCTCCGAAGACGAACGGAACCGCTTCCTCAACGCGGCCACGGAGGATCTCCGGAACAACTGATCCGCCATGACTCGAAAAGATCGCATCAAACGGTATTCCCGGGAGCTTCTGGCCCTCAGCCTTCAGGACGGTCAGCTCGAAGCGGAGCGGGTCGAAGCGGTGCTCAACGCGCTGGAACGGACTCCTCCCCGCAATTACCTCTCCATCATGCGGGCCTACCGCAAGCGGGTGGAAAAAGAAATCGCGCGCAGCCGCGCCCTGATCGAGTTCGCCGGGGGCCTTGAAGATTCCGAGGTCGACCGCATCATTGCCGTATTTTCCGAACGCTACAACCGCAGGATCACCCCGGTCACCCGGCCCAATCCGGAACTGATTGCGGGGCTTCGGATCCGCATCGACTGCGACGTCTACGAGAACTCCGTCGCCTCCCACCTCCGGGCCCTGTCACGCGCGGTTGCCTGACCCCCTCTCTCAACTTCCAATTTATTTCCCATGAGCTCAGTCATCGAACAGATCGAACAGCGTATCAGCCAACTGGAAACCCGCTCGGTTAAGAAAAACACCGGGTCCGTCCTCTCCGTTGCCGACGGCGTCGCCCGTGTCGACGGCCTCTCCGAGGTGATGTACAACGAGATGGTCGAGTTTCCCGGCAACGTCACGGGCATCGCCCTCAACCTGGAGGAAGACGAGGTCGGTTGCGTCATTCTCGGCGACGCCAATCACATTAAGGAGGGCGACGAGGTCAGCACTACCGGCCGCCTCCTTTCGGTTCCCGTGGGCAAGGAATTGCTGGGCCGCGTGGTCGACGCCATCGGAAACCCGATGGACGGCAAGGGCCCGATAGAATCGAAGGAAACGTACCCGATCGAGAAGATCGCCCCCGGCATCATCGCCCGCAAATCGGTCGACCAGCCCCTGCACACCGGAATCATGGCGATTGACGCAATGATTCCCATCGGACGCGGCCAGCGCGAGCTGATCATAGGCGACCGCGGTACCGGCAAGACCACGATCGCCATCGACACCATCATCAATCAGGCCCGCATCAACAAACAGGGCCTCGAATCCGGCGACCCCGATTTCCGTCCCGTCTATTCCATTTACGTCGCCGTCGGACAAAAGAACTCGAACGTCGCCCGGACCATCGACGTCCTGCAGGAAACCGGCGCGCTCGAGTACACCGTGATTGTGACCGCTCCCGCCGCCGACAACGCCGCCAACCAGTACCTCGCACCCTACGGCGGTGCCGCCATCGGCGAGTGGTTCATGCAGAACGGGATGGACGCGCTGGTGGTTTACGACGACCTTTCCAAACACGCGGCGGCCTACCGCCAGATTTCGCTGGTTCTGAAACGTCCCTCCGGCCGCGAGGCGTATCCCGGGGACGTGTTCTACCTGCACTCCCGCCTCCTCGAGCGTTCCGCCCGCGTCAACGAAGACAACGGCAACGGATCGCTGACCGCGCTCCCGATCATCGAAACGCAGGCGGGCGACGTCTCCGCCTACATTCCGACCAACGTGATTTCCATTACCGACGGCCAGATCTACCTGGAGACCGACCTTTTCAACCAGGGGGTGCGGCCGGCGATTTCGGTTGGATTGTCCGTCTCCCGCGTGGGTTCGGCCGCGCAGGTGAAGGCGACCAAGCAGGTGGCCGGGAAGATCAAGCTGCAGCTCGCCCAGTACCGCGAGCTCGCCGCGTTCGCGCAGTTCGGGTCAGACCTCGACGCCAAGACCAAGGCCCAGCTCGACCGGGGCGCCCGCGTGGTCGAGATTTTCAAGCAGCGCCTGTACAATCCGATCCCCATGGAGCAGCAGGTCGCCACTTTGTGGGGCATCGAAAACGGTTACTTTGACGAAATCGACACCAGGAATATCGTCCAAGCGGCCAACAATTTCCGTGAATACGCCTCCGCACGCAAAGCCACGCTCCTCGAGAAGATCCTCAAGGAAGGAAAAATCGGCGACGATATCGCAGCAGAACTCAAGAGCGGCTTTGAAGAGTGGAAGAGAAGCTTTGTAGCCTCCTGATCTTCCGGATGCCCGAAGCGAAATCAACTGAAACGGACCACTAACAGAGAATCATCGGATGCCCAGTACGCGCGACATTCGCCGGCGGATCAAGTCGGTAAAGAATACCAAGCAAATCACCAAAGCCATGGAGCTGGTGGCCGCTTCCAAGATGAAGAAGGCCCAGAACACCGCCCTGGCCGGGAATCCGTACTCCATGCTTCTGGCCGAGATGCTGGCCGCCCTGGAACAGCAGGTCGAGAACCTCCGCCACCCGTTTCTTGAGGAACGCGAGATCAAGAATCGCGGCATTCTCCTGGTAACCACCGACAAGGGGCTGTGCGGCGGTCTCAACGCGAACCTTTTCAAGCTCGTCACGACCGAGGTCGACCGGGGCGCGAAATTTGTCTGTATCGGAAGAAAGGGCACCCAGTTTCTCGGGCGCACCCGGCGCAATCTTCTGGCCGACTTCACGGTCAGCGAGAAAGTCGAGTTCCGGGAGGTCAAAGTGGTCTCGGAGTTCTTTACCCAGCAGTACCTCGATCGCGAGATCGACACCCTTGAGATCATCTACCCGAAGTTCGTCAACACCTTGCGGCAGGAACCGACCCTCTTTCCGCTCCTGCCTCTGGCCAACCTGCGGCAGGTCGTCGAGGAGATGAAGAGAAAACAGGCGGAAGAGGGCAGGGAAGAGGTCGACGAACTCCGGCGTGACGAACGAGAGATGATTTTCGAACCGACCGCGCACGAAGTCCTCTCCAACCTGCTTCCCCTTTACATCAATCACCAGATCTACCAGTTCGTGCTCGACGCCAAGGCCTCCGAGCACAGCGCGCGGATGGTGGCCATGAAGACCGCTTCCGACAACGCCACGAACCTTCTCGAAGACCTCACTCTCGAATACAACAAGGCCCGCCAGGCGGCCATCACCCAGGAGATTCTCGAAATCGCAGCCGCCACTGCCTCCAACAACTGATTCCTCCGAACTCCCTCCTTTTGTTTTAAAGAGCAGAACCATGAGCAACAACAAAACAGGCACCATCGTCCAGGTCATCGGGCCCGTCATCGACGCCAAGTTTTCACCGGAAAACTTCCCGCCGATCTACCAGGCCCTCCGCGTCAATTTCAAAACAGGCGGCCGGGAGCAGCACGTCATCCTCGAGGTTCAGCAGCACCTCGGCGAGGGCGTTGTTCGCGCGATCGCGATGTCCTCTACCGAAGGGCTCGTGCGCGGCATGCCGGTCGAGGATACCGGCGCCATGATTTCCGTACCGGTCGGCGAGGGGGTACTCGGCCGCATCTTCAACGTGACCGGCGACCCGGTCGACGAACGCGGGGAAGTCAAGTACGACAAAAGGCTCCCCATTCACCGCGAGCCGCCGCCGCTGACCGAGCAGGACACCGAGGCAACCATTCTCGAAACCGGCATCAAGGTCATCGACCTGATCTGTCCCTTCATCAAGGGCGGCAAGGTCGGCGCCTTCGGGGGCGCCGGGGTCGGCAAGACCGTTGTCATCATGGAACTGATCAACAACATCGCCAAGACCCACGGGGGCTTTTCGGTGTTTTCCGGGGTGGGGGAGCGCAGCCGCGAGGGTAACGACCTCTATCACGAAATGTCCGACGCCGGGGTCATCGACCAGAACGACCTATCCAAGTCCAAGGTCGCGCTGGTGTACGGACAGATGAACGAACCACCCGGCGCCCGGATGCGGGTCGGGCTCAGCGGCCTGACGATGGCCGAGTACTTCCGTGACGAGCAAAGCCAGGACGTGCTCCTCTTCATCGACAACATTTTCCGATTTTCGCAGGCCGGGATGGAGGTATCCGCCCTCCTGGGACGCTCCCCTTCGGCGGTCGGGTACCAGCCGACTCTCGCCTCGGAAATGGGCAACCTCCAGGAGCGCATCACTTCGACAAAGAAGGGCTCGATCACCTCGTTTCAGGCCGTCTATGTTCCTGCGGACGACTTGACCGACCCGGCGCCGGCGAACACCTTCGCCCACCTGGACTCGACCATCGTGCTCGAACGCTCGATCGCCGAGCTCGGGATTTACCCGGCGGTGGACCCGCTCTCCTCGTCGTCCAAGGCGCTCGATCCGATGATTGTCGGCCAGGAACACTACGATGTGGCCCGCGGCGTCCAAAACGTTCTCCAGCGGTACAAGGACCTGCAGGACATCATTGCCATTCTCGGGCTGGACGAGCTTTCGCCCGAAGACAAACTCAGCGTCTTCCGCGCACGGAAGATCCAAAAGTTCCTCTCCCAGCCGTTCAACGTCGCCGAGGTTTTCACCGGGATCTCCGGAAAGATCGTCTCGCTCGAAGAAACCCTGCGCGGCTTCAAGATGATCCTCGACGGGGAACTCGACGAAGTTGCCGAGAACGATTTTTACATGAAGGGCGGCATAGACGAAGTCGTCGAGCCCGCCGGAGCCAAAGCCTGATCCATGTCCCTCAATCTCGAAATCGTCACGCCCGAGAAGCGGGTGTACAGCGACACGATCGAAACGGTGGTGCTGCCCACGATCGAAGGTGAAATCGGCATTCTCCCGGGCCACCTTCCGCTGCTCACCCAGCTCGATGCCGGAGAGCTGAGGGTTATGAAACGAGGAAGTCCGGAAGTTCTGGCCGTAGGCGGGGGGTTTGTCGAGGTGGCGGGCGACAAGGTTTCCGTCCTCGCCGAGTCCGCCATCGACGTCGAGGATATCGACGAAACCGCGGTCGAGAAAGCCATGGAACGCGCGCAGCAGGCTCTCTCGGCGAAGGCCGAACTCGATCCCTCCGAAATCGAACGCTTGGAAAGCCTCGTCCGCTTCTCGGCCGCGCAGTTGCTGATCAAGAAGCGGCGGAAGTGATTCCCATCGGCAGGGCCTTCCCCGCGGGAGCGGGTGTACCCCGCGAGGTGCTCAGCGGTTATACTCCCCGTCGGCAAGTTTTCGGAATTCTTCGCAGCGAGGGGGGTTTATCCCCCGATTCTCCGGGTCCCCGGATCTCCCGGGATAAACCCGGTCGCCACAACCACGGGAGTTCCGCTGTTTTCGAAAAACTTGATGACGGAGAGTATGGTACCGAGGAGCGCGGCGACGACACTTCCGGCGCTCGCGCCGGAACACGGAGGACGGGTCCTCGGCTCGGTTCATTCTCGAAGTTGACGCCCGTACCGAATTATCGCAAACAAGTACCTGCAGCGGGCCCTTAGCTCAGCGGTTAGTACCGAGGAGCGCAGCGACGACACTTCCGGCGCTCGCGCCGGAACACAGAGGACGGGTCCTCGGCTCGGTTCATTCTCGAAGTTGACGCCCGTACCGAATTATCGCAAACAAGTACCTGCAGCGGGCCCTTAGCTCAGCGGTTAGAGCAGAGGACTCATAATCCTTTGGTCGTCGGTTCGAATCCGACAGGGCCCACCCGTCACGAGACACCCCGTGTCGCCGGAACACGACCACCCATGAACCAATGCAATCCCCCGTTCTTCCTTCGCGCCGCACCGCTCGCCGCCGCGACCCTGCCCCTTGCCCTCGCCCCCGGCGTTCCCGCCTGGACCGCCCCCGACACAACCGATCCCATCGTCCTGAGCGAGGACGGCAGCTGGTGCTGGTACGGGAAATCGCCGACGCCGACCGCACCGCCGTCCTCTGGCTCCACGGCCGCTACACCACCTACATCGACTACCACATGGACGCCCGCGCGCTGATCGATCCCTGAGGCGGCATTCCCCTTCCACCGAAGCGGCGGCCGGCCGTGCCCCGGAAGAATCCGTGCGGGAGGGGCAACCAGGCGATTGCGGCCGGGGATCCGAATCTTTTTGTGCGTTGATGGACATGGTGACAGTTTAAAAGGCATGAGAGCTACGGGACCAGGGGAGGCGGATGACCCGAAAGGCCCCAACCCATTCTGGGTCGAGGTCTTGACCGAGTTTCTTCGGGACGAGTCGCGGGTGGAGGCGGTGCGTTTCAACGACAGTAAGCGTTCGCTATCCATGGCCACGCTTCAGGAAGTGGATGAAGCCTTGCTGGCGGAGAAATTGCGGGCGGCGATCC
>PWMU01000089.1 GCA_003558065.1 Opitutia bacterium
GATCCATTACCGGCCCCTCATCCTTTCCATCAGTTCGGGCTCCTCCAGGGTTCCGAAGTTTCTGTAGATAGCGATGAGCAGGGCAAAGGCCACGCCGACGATCGCCACGCCGACCACGATGGCGGTGAGCATGAGCGTATGCGGCAGGGGATTGAGGTAATTGGCCGGATCCTCGGTGGATCGAGCCGGATCGAGCACCGGAACAGTCGCCTCCCATTTGAAGGCTGCCGCCACGAACAGGAGAATAATCGAATTCTGAAAAATGATCATTCCGATCACTTTCTTCATGAGGTTCCTTTTCATGAGCATCCCGTAAAGGCCGATGACCAGGAGCAACATGATCGCCCAGTAGGCGTAGTAGTTGTGCAGAAATTCAATCATATCGGTCGCGAAGTTTTTTCATACCGGGTTCCACCGGAATTTAATTAATTCGGATCGGGTTCAGATTTTCGGCGGCGCTCCCGTGCTCTCCGCCGGAGCATGCTCCCCGTCCCCGCCGGGCGCCTGGCCGAGCATGTCGTCAAAGATGGCGACCAGCGCAGTCATCACCGCCAGCCCGATCCCGAACTCCACCAGAAGGATCCCGTAGTAGCGAACGATCGGCTCTTCCACTCCCGGAACCGGCACCGCGCCGTAATCCATGTAATAGCCGCCAAACGCAAGCGTCACCAGACCCGTGCCCGCGAAAATCAAAGCGCCGAGCGAGGCGAGTGGGATGGCCGCCGCGGTGGAAGTCTCGGTCTGGGACTCACGGTAGCCCTCGGTCATGCGCAAAAGGATAACGCCGGCCGCCAGCAGGGCGCCTCCCTGAAAGCCGCCCCCCGGACTGTAATGTCCGTGGATGATCACGTAAATACCGAAGAGCTGGATCAGCCGGGCTAGCGCGCGGCTGACCACGACGATGATCACACTTTCGGACGGGTTAGTCATAGAGCCTCCTCCTCAGGATCAGAAAACAGCAGACGCCGGCGGTGAACACCACGAGTACCTCACCGAGCGTATCCACGCTCCGGTAGTCGGCAAGAACCACGGTAACCATGTTGGGAGTGGCGGCATCGCGATAGGCGTTGCTGATGAAGTACGCGCCCGCCACCGGATCCCCGACCACGTTCTCCTGGCGGTGCATCGGGGCGTCCGCATCCCCCCGGGCCGGCAAGTGAACGGTTGCGTAGATCAGCAAGCCGGCGAAAACCGCGAGCAGTATGTAGTTAAGAATCCTCAATCCCGGGTCCTCCGCGAAGTTTGAAAGACCGCCGCAATAAAGTAGACTCCGACGATCCCGGCCCCGACGACGGCCTCGGTGAAGCCCACATCGATGGCTCCCATTGATACGAACAGGAGGGCCATGGTAAACGTAAACGCGGTCGCTGCAGCGGCCCCGGCCAGGAGGTCCCTGACCGACAGGGCGAGGATCGCCGTGGTCAGGAGCAACAGGTACAGGACCAATTCGACGAGCCAGTTCATTTTGATTTCCTCCCGCCGGAATCGTCGCCGTTCGACCATGGTCGTTCCCCGTAATTCCAGGCGGCGCGAGCCAGCGCGTGGACGGCCACCGGATTGGCGAGCATAATGACAGCGATGGTGATCAGCAGCTTTCCCATCGCCTGGGTCGGCCCCTCGAAAACAGCCAGGCCCGCCAGCAGGAAGATAATTCCAGTGGTGTCGACCTTGCTCGCCGCGTGGGTACGGGTGAAAAAATCCGGCAGTCTCAGGATGCCGAGGCTCCCGACGAGCATGATCAGGAGTCCCGCCACGATGAGACTCGCTGCGACGATATCCTGGACCAGGCTCATTTCTCGGCGCTCCTTTCCCGGCTGAAGTATTTGGCCACGGCGATCCCGGCGATAAAATTCAGGGTAGCGTAGGCCAGCGCGATATCCGCGAACATGTAGAATCGCCCGTAAAGAAAGCCGAACATGCACACCAGCCCGACCGTCTTGGCCCCCATCGCACCGATTGCGAGCAGCCGGTCGAATACCGTGGGTCCCCGAATCACCCGGTAGAACGGCAGGAGAATGATCCCAACCAGGGCGACCGTTGCTCCGACAAAGAAGGATTCCATGGTCAGGCCTCCTCCTCATGTTTGAATTTTCGTCCCTCGCAAACCGCACCCTCTCCCGAACCCCCGAAGAGCCGGGAAACGTGCGACGGAATCGCCCCCTCCAGCAAGTCGTCCGCGTTTCGGCTTGTCAGGGCGTGCACCCGGTAGCGGTCCCCGTCGATCTGCAGCGTCAGCGTTCCGGGTGTGAGCGTTATCGAATTTCCCAGCGTTACATGCGCCACAGAGTGTTGCTGAATGCTCCTAAACTCAACCAGGCAAGGATCGATGTTGATGCGGGGCGAAACAACAATTACAGCAACCTGCCAAGTGGCCTTGATCATCTGAACCGCAAGCCACGGAAGATAAAGAGGGAAACGGAACGAGTGGGCCATCAGAGATTGATCGGCCTTGTCCCGAGGGCCGATGGGGAGACGATGCTGAAGCCCCATCACAATTCCCACTGCGGTCAACCCGAGCCCGATGTGGACGGGATCGAATTTCCCGCTCATGAGGAACCAGAAAACCAGCAATACGCCCGCTTCCACCCAAAAATAACCATGACGGCGGCTGGATCCTGATGCACTGGTTGTCCGATTGTTTGGCATAACGTGATTCCCTCAAGTATCAGAAGGCTTCGCGTATAAAAAAAAAGAAGTTAGAAGGCGCCCTTCGGCGGTCAAGGGGAAAGGCTCAATCCTGTGGCCCTGCACGAAACATTTCCATAAACACAGCCCCCGGCCTTCAGGGGACCCTCCCCGGACGGGCTCGGCCCCACACTCCGCCACCGCTGAAATCAAGCCACCTCAAGCACCGGCGGGGCCGGCACCCTGCCAAACAAATGACTCGGGCGTAATATTCCAATCCTTATTTTTCAGAATAAGAATCGATCACAATCCCTATTAGGCTCCGGGCCCCCTGATCGGATTCGGGTCGGCCCCCCATCGCGCCCGACGTCGCCCGTGCCGTCGCGGAACCTGAGAGAACTCCTACGCTTCCGCCGGTGCCGGCCGGCGGTTGCGATTGAACCAGATGTAGACAACAGGGATGATAAAGAGAGTGATCAACCCGGAGCTGAGCAAGCCCCCGATCACCGCACGAGCGAGCGGAGCCTGGGCTTCAGCTCCCTCGCCGAGGCCCATGGCCAGGGGAACAAGCGCCAGAATGGTCGTAAGCGAAGTCATCAGAATCGGACGCAGGCGTCGCCGGCCGGCTTCCCGGGCCGCCTCTTCAGCCGACGCTCCCTGAGCCTGGAGACGGGACGCCTGGTCGACAATAAGGATCGCGTTGTTAACGACGATTCCCCCAAGCATAATCAGGCCGATATAGGACTGAACATTGAGGGTGCTGCCGGTGAGAAAGAGCAGCATGAGGGCGCCGATACCGGCCATCGGAACCGAGAACATCACCACCAGGGGGTTGCGAAGGGACTCGTACAGGCACGCCATCACCATGTACACGAGCAGAATCGACAGCATCATGCTGATCAGGAGTTCCCGAAAGGCCTCCTGCTGCTCTTCATAATCCCCCCGGACAAACATCCGGGTGTTGGGAGGCGTGGGAATACCCTCAAGCACATCGAGAATATCCCGGCTGGCGGAACCCAGGTCACGACCGGAAAAATTCACCGACACATTGGAGACCCGCTGCTGGTTGTTGCGTTCAATCCGGGTGGGACCCGGTTCACGATCAAAGGTCACCAGGCTGCGCAGGGAAACCTGCTCCCCGTTGTTGTTGGGCAGTGTCAGGTCCAGGACATCCTGAAGCTCCATACGATCGGCGTCGCGCAAACGCAAGAGCATCCGAACCTCGTCTCCGTTGTCGCGAAACTCGCCGGCCCTGGATCCGCCGACGGCGGTGCGCAGCATGCGTGCGATCCGGCCGGTGCTCACTCCGAAGTCGGCGGCCCGATCCCGGTCGATTCGCACCAATTGCCGGGGCACCCCATCCTCGCGGCTGAGCTCCACATCGGTCACTCCCGGAATGTCCTCCACCGCCTCGGCCACCTGTCGCGCGAGAGCGTCCAGGGTATCGAGATCGAATCCCGTAATCTCGACGCCAAGCCGGTCGGCTTCGTCGCCGCCCGCGCCCATACGGAGTATGAAGAGGCCGCGACCGGGATTGACGCGCAAGGCAACGCCGGGAATGTCCCTCAACTTCTCGCGCAGATCGTCGGCAATTTGCTCGCTGGAGCGTTCCCGCTCGCGAATCGGAACGAGGTAGGCGCGGACGCTTCCGCGCATCTGCCCGCCGCCCCGCCATCCCCAGGAACCGGACCGGACCTCCAGATTGGCGATTTCGTCGACGTTTTCCCTCACGATGCGTTCGATCTCACGCATCTTCGCATCCATAACCTCGATACGGGTACCCGGTTCCATGTCCGCGTTGACCCGTACCTCTCCCTCGTCCGCTTCCGGCATGAATTCCGTTCCGAGGTGGGGCACCAAAAGGAGCGCGCCTGCAAACAGCAACACAGCGGCCGTGAAAACCGGCCCCGACCGCCGCAACGCCCGGTCGAGCAGGCTCCTGTAGCCGTTTTCGAAACGCCTGAAACGCTCCGCCGACCATTGAAGCACACGCCGCCCGGTCTCGCCGACCCGGCCGCGGCTTTTCGAGGCGGCTTCGGGCACGCGGGATGCCAGCATCGGCACCAGGCTCAAGGCCACCACCAGCGAACACAACTGGGTGAATCCGATCACGTAGGCCAGCTGCCGGAACATGACCCCGGTGACCCCTTCAAGAAACACCAGCGGCAAGAAAATCGCCAGGGTGGTCAGGGTACTGGCCATGATCGCCGCGGCAACCTCCGACGCCCCCTGATGGGCCGCCTTATTCGGTGCGACGCCTCGTTCCCGCAGCCTGAAGATGTTTTCGAGAACAACGATGGCATTATCCACCATCATCCCCACTCCGAGCGCGATTCCGCCCAGGGTCATCAGGTTGAGCGTCAACCCGGTGAAGTACATCAGGGAGAACGAGGCGATAATCGAGATGGGGATCGCTGTCGCTATGATCGCCGTACTGCGGAAACTGCGGAGAAAGAAAAGGAGGACGACGATGGCCAGCGCGCCTCCGTAAAGGATGGAGCGGTTGACGTTGGCGATCGATCTTTGAATATACTCGGAGGTGTCCCGGATCGGGGTCAGGGTCACCTGCGGGAAATCCCGGTTGATCCGGGCGATTTCCCGCCTGACGTCGCGCACCACCTGGACGGTGTTGGTTCCCGATTGTTTGCGCACGGCGAGACTGACTCCCGGCTCCCCGTTGATGCGGGTGATCCGGGTTATCTCGGCGTGGGTGTCGTCAACCTCGGCAACTTGTCCGAGGTAAACGGGCGCGCCGTCGCGTTTAGCAACCACAACATCCCGCAGCTCATCCATGGTGGACAGCAGGCCGGGAGTCCGCAAGGCGACACGCAGACGCCCGTCCTCGATCTCACCGGCGGGAACCACCACATTCTCCTCGCGGATGGCGTCGAGCAGGCTCTCCAGGGAGAGCCCCAGGCCGCGCACCCGTTCCGGGTCGACCTGGATCTGGATTTCCCGCTCCAAACCGCCCCACACATCCACCGCCCCGACTCCCGGAACCCGGTCGAGCCGGTTGCGAATCTGGTTATCGAGCAGCCGGCGCAAATCGATCGCGTCCAGGCGGCTGGAGGCGCCCAGAATGATCACGGGAAAGGCATTGGGATCGAATTTTCTCAATTGAGGGCGGTCCGCATCGTCCGGAAGATTGTTGAGCACCCGGTCGAGGCGATCCCGAACGTCGTTGGAGGCTTCATCGAGATTCGTCCCCCAAATGAACGACAGCCTCACGCTGCTGCTGCCTTCGCTCGAAACCGAAGTCACTTCTTCAACACCCGGAACGGCCGCGACCGCCTCTTCCACCGGACGAGTGATCAATTGTTCGATCTCCTCCGGACTCGCGTTGTCGTAACCGGTCACAACGGTCAGGCGCGGAAACTCGATCTCGGGAATGAGATCGATCGGGAGCCGGGCGAGGGAGATCGCCCCCACCAGGATGACAATCAAGGAAACCATGACCGTGAAAACCGGCCGGTTGATGCTGAACGAAGACAGGCTCATCGTACCTCCAGAGGCTCCTCCACCTGCGCCACCCCGTCGTCCATGTCCCCGGGATCCCTGTGCCCGACCACCCGCAACGGTGTGCCGTCGGCCAGTTGATCCTGCCCCAGGACCACTACGTCACCGCTCAGTTCAGGCTCGGTGATCTGGAGGCGGCCCCCCTCGATGTAACCGGTACCCACTTCGACGAACCGGGCTTCGTCACCCTCTTCGCCGCTTCCAACCAGAAAAACCCCTTCCCGCCCTTCACGGCGCACCAGCGAATCACGCGGAACCACGACCGCATCCTCCACGCGCCCGAGCTCCAGGGTCACCCGGACGAATTGTCCCGGGGTCAGCCTTCCCTCGGGGTTGGGCACGTCGAGTTCCACCCGGGCGTGCCGCGATGACTCCCGGAACTGCGGGGCGCGCCGGATGACCGCCCCTTCAAATCGCTCTCCGGGGAGCACATCCGTCGTCACCGTTCCATCCTGTCCGATCTCGATACGGGGATAATCCCGCTCGGTCACTTGAATCACCGCCCGAAGGCTTTGCAGATCGACCAGGGAAACGATCGGTTCGTTGGCGGTCAACGTGGTCCCTTCGTCCACGTACCGTTCACCCACCACCCGAACGTCCCCGCCGCTCTCCCAGCGGGCGACGATTTTGGTGTAGGATAGCCGGAGCTCAGCGGCCCGCAGCGCGGCCTCGCGCTGCTTGATGGTGGCGTCGGCAACGCGAACACGGGAACGCTCCGCCAGAACCTTCGCTTCCGCAGCCTCCAGGTCGGCCGCCGAGGCCACCCTTCGCTCGCGCAGGGCACGAACCCGGTCCCGCTCGCGCTCCGCGAGTTCGAGCGAGCTTTCCGCCTCCTCGAGATTCGCACGGGCCACCTCGAGTTCGGCCTCAGCCTGTGCCACCTCCTGAACAAACTCCTCATCGTCGAGCCGTGCAATCACCTGATTGCGTTCGATGGGATCGCCTATATCCACCTCCAGCGAGGCCAGCTGCCCGCCCACCTTCGCAACAACATCAAACCGGAAACGGGATGAAAGAGATCCGGTGAACGTCCGCAGATTCCGGATCGTATCGCGCTCGACAGCGCTCACCTCGACCGCCACCGCACTTTCACCGCGGTCGGGGCGGTCACCGGCCTCCCCTTCGGAGAACCTCTGGTAAAACAGGGCGGCCAGCGCCGCAGCCAACAGTCCTCCGAAAATGAGCATCAAGAATTTCCTCACACGATTCATAACAACGATCCTTCCAACTCTCCGCCCAAACCGGTTCCGCCAGCGCCGGCGGGCGCCCTTGGCCCGGCGCCGTTCAGGAACAGCTCCAGCACAAATTCATTCGATTGAAAACGGGGCTCCGCCTCGCCCAGGTCGCGCGAGCGGGTGCGAAGCATCCCGAGGAGAAAGTTTGCCAGGACGCCGGCCGGAACATCCCCGCGAAGCCGGCCCTGCCCCTGGCCGTGCTCGAGCACCCCGGCAACCGCATCGACCAGACTGCCCCGGCGACGCATCCATTTGTCCCGCAATCGCTTGTGGCATTGAACAAAACGCACGTCCTCGCTCTGCATCGACTGGAATATCGCCCGGCGGTCGCGAAAGAACGAACGGATCTCCTCACATACGGCCGCCAGGTTGCGCTCGAAGGGCAGTCCCTCCCCGGCACGGGCCTCGATCCCGGCACACAGCTCGTCAAACCCCGCAAAAATGACCTGGAAGAAAAGATCCTCCTTGTCCTCGAAGTGCAGGTAAATCGTCCCCTTCCCGACACCGGCACGCACGGCAACCTCATCCAGCCTGATCTCGCGCCAATGCCGCTCGGTCATGAGCGACTCCGCCGCCCGCAAAATCCGATCCTTTTTCTCCGCTTTTTTCACAATGACTGAAGGGGGTTCAGCTCCCGCACTCTGAAACTGACCGGTCAGTTTTTGTGGGGTTTCATCCGAATGCAAGATTTCTTCGATGCAAACGGTCCCTTTACCCCTCCGCCCGAATGTGCTATAGCAGAGCCTTTTTTATCGATGAATCTGTTTCCGTCATATACGGTGGGCACCCGTGTTCCGGACAGTCCGCATGCTGTTTGTTGCAGTTTGCCGACACTCCGGGAGGTCATCGGCTACGAAGAGGAGGATCCCGCGATACGCAAACACGTCATTTCGGGCTACCCGCGCTTCGTGGAACACACCTACCTGCGCCGACTGGCGGAGCATGTTCGAACCGAGCTCGGCCTGCAGAACCGAACGGTGGCCCTCGCCCCCTCGAAACGGGCGGTCGAGGGACTGCTGGAATTTTTGGACTGCCCTGAGGCCGGAAAGCGTGAATGGGGTTCGATCCAGGTCGTGGAATTACCGCAGGGGGAGGACCTGGCCCGGAAAGCGCGCCGGTTTTTCCAGCACACCGGCTGCGGCCTGTCGTCGCGGGAAGCGGAGGATCTCCTGGTTAATGCCGGGATCTTGAAGGAACGGCATCCGGACATGGACCCGCCAGGCGACCCCGAAACCCTGATCCGAAAGGGGTTGATCGAGGCGTGTCCCGAAGCCGATCCGGACTCGCTGCTGCTCAGCCGCAGCGGCATGAACGCTTTTTATTCCGCCTTCCGCGCGGCCCGCCGGGTCCAGCGTCCCCGCGGAAAAACCGTCTGGATCCAGTTCGGCTGGCTCTACCTCGACACGATCCGGATTCTGGAAAAGTTTCTCCGTCCGGAGGAGCGCTGCGTCACCCTGCCCGACGCCGGTGACACGGCCGCGCTCGAAGCCGTCTTCGAGCGGGAAGGCGACTTGATCGCGGGAGTGATCACCGAAACGCCGACCAATCCCCTCCTGCAGACCGCCGACCTTGCCCGGGCCCGTGAGCTCTGCGACCGTCACGGGACCCTGCTCCTGGTCGACCCGAGCCTGACGAGCTTCTACAATGTGGACGTCATGCCCTACGCGGACGTCGCTCTTCACAGCCTCACGAAATACTTTGGGCACCACGGGGATCTGATGATGGGGTTGGCCGCGTTCAACACGGCACGGGGTTCGCTCGTCCGGGAGTTGCACCGACTCGCGCGGGAGGAACATGAGCCTCCCTATCATCGCGAGCTGCGGCAACTCGCCGCCCAGATCGGGAATGCCCGGCGGACCGTGGAAACCATCAACCGGAACACCCTGCGGGTGGCCGCGTACCTGGAATCCCATCCAAAGATCAAGCGCCTCCACTGGGCCTGCGGGGAAGCGACATCAGCGGGCTACCGGAAGCTGGCCCGCGGTCCCGACCGGCCGGGCGGCATCCTCACCCTGGATCTCAACATGCCGCTGGCCGAATTTTACGATGCGGCGCCGTTCGTCAAGGGCCCGAGTTTCGGAACGACCTTTACGATGATGTGCCCGTTCATGTACCTGGCCCACTACGATCTCGTAGCCAGACCGGAAGGGCGCGAGCACCTCCGCCAACAGGGGATCGACCCGGAACTGGTGCGGGTCAGTATCGGGACCGAGGCCGCGGAGGACATCATCGAGGGCTTCCGGAGGGCGCTCGGGGAGTAAGGGATTGCCCTGTGCCCGATGGGCCGACAGTCTGGGAAACCCGGTCACGCACGCCGCCGAAGGCGCGACCCGAAAGCAACGCTCACCTGCAACCAAGCAAAGAAGATGGCCGATTCACATCCCAACATCATCCTGATCACCACCGACCAGCAACGCGGCGATTGCCTGGGCATCGAGGGCCATCCCGTTCTGCAGACTCCGAACCTGGACTGGATGGGACGCGCGGGCACCCATTTCCGCCGGGGTTACGCGGAGTGCCCGAGCTGCATTCCCGCGCGGCGTGCCCTCATGAGCGGCCAGGCGCCCGACGCCAACGGAATGGTCGGCTTTGCCGACGGCGTGGAATGGAACCCGAAGCACACGCTCGCCGGCGAGCTGGGAAAGGCGGGCTACCAGACCGAAATGATCGGTAAACTCCACCTTCATCCGCGCCGCAAGCGTTTCGGATTCGATCACATGCGGCTGGCGGACGCGACCCACGGGAAGCCGGGAGGGGACAACGACTACGTGGACTGGCTGGCCGGGACCGGGGCGACCGAGGTCGACCCCGGCGTCGTGCACGGCGTCTCCGCCAACGGCTGGGTGGGCCGCCCGCACCACCTGCCCGAGGAACGCATGCACACGACCTGGTGTGTGTCGGAGTCGCTGGACTTTCTCGAAAAGCGCGATCCGGCGACGCCGTTTTTTCTGAATCTCTCCTTCATTGATCCCCACCCCCCGCTGACCTGTCCGCGGTTTTACTATGACCGGTACCTGGAAGCCGATCTGCCGGACCCGGTGGTGGGCGACTGGGCGCCGCCGTTCGAAGGACCGGAACGCGGGATGCAAGTGGACGGCTCCCGCATCTGCCTCGACCGGCAAACCATGCGCTACGCCCGGGCCGCCTACTACGGAATGATCAACTATGTCGACGATCAGATCGGACGGTTGATCAACGCTCTGAAGAGGAATAAACTTTTCAATAATACCTTCATCCTTTTCACCTCGGACCACGGCGAAATGCTGGGGGATCATCACATTTTCCGCAAAACCTTCGCCTACGAAGCGTCGGCACGGGTTCCTTTTCTGGCCTGGGCCCCGCCGTCGATGGGCTGTCCCCCTGAGCAGGCCACGCGCTCCCCGGTCGGGCTGCAGGACATCATGCCCACCCTGCTTGAGGTGGCGGGCGCCCCTGTGCCGGAAACAGTTACAGGAAGGAGCCTACTGCCCGTGATACGGGGCGAGACCGATCGTGTCCGGGAGGTCCTGCACGGCGAACACTCCGGCTGCTACCGCGACGAAGACGGCATGCATTTCCTGACCGACGGGCGCTGGAAATATATCTGGTACAGCCAGACCGGACAGGAACAATTCTTCGACCTCGAAGAGGATCCGAACGAGATGCGTGATCTCGCGAGAAAAACGGACGCCGGAGCGGCGCTGGAACCGTGGCGCCAACGGCTCGCCGAACGCCTCGGCCAACGTCCCGAGGGGTTCAGCGACGGCAGCCGCCTGATTCCCGGAAAGCCGCACGGGACGCTGGTTCCGGAGCGGAACGGGTAGCCCGGCAGGGCGAGGGTGAATCGCGGGGCAACTCCGCTCCCGGCTAACGCCCTCCTGATGCGAAGTCGCTTGCATCGATCGGGAGAACCTATCTGGATGGAAGAACGATGATCCCGACCTCTCTTACGCATGCCCGTTTCTGGGCCAAGGTTGCCATCGAAGCGGCCAAGGGATGGTCGCGGCACAACGCCTTTCAGCACGCGGCCGCACTCGCCTTTTACACGCTCTTCTCCATGGCCCCCATCCTGATCCTGGTCGTGGCGGCGGCGGGAATGTTTTTCGGTCAGGAGCAGGCGCGGGGGGAAATCGTGGCTGAACTCGAAACCATGATCGGCGAGGAAGGCGCCGTTGCCGTCGAAACGGCGATCGCCAGATCCGGCCTCGAAGACACCGGCTATTTTTCGACCGCTGTGGGGGTCCTGCTTCTGCTGGTCGGTGCCACCACCGTCTTCGGCCAGCTCCAGCAGTCGATGAACGACGTTTGGAACGTCACACCGAAACCGACCCGCAGCACGTTCCGCGAACTGATCAAGACGCGCATTCTCTCACTGACCCTCGTCCTGACCATCGGTTTTCTCCTTCTGGTATCGCTGGTGCTTTCGACCGCCGTTTCGGCCATCATCCGGTTCGCCGACGACCGGATCCCCATCCCCGCCGGCCTGCTGAGCGGCGCGGACCTGATCGTTTCGCTGATGGTGATCACCCTGCTTTTCGGCATGATCTTCCGAATCCTGCCGGACGTGCAGATCGGGTGGCGCGACGCGGCCAAGGGTTCGCTCGTTACGGCGGTCCTGTTCATCATCGGAAAATCGGGAATCTCCTTTTATCTCAGCCATACCGGCACGGCCTCCGCCTACGGAGCCGCCGGCTCCCTGGTCGTGGTGTTGCTCTGGGTTTATTATTCCTCGTTGATCCTCCTTTACGGCGCCGAATTCACGCGGGCCTACGTTGAAGCAACCGGCCGTATCGTGCTTCCGAAAAAAACCGCGGTAAAGGTCCGGCAGCAGATTCTCGAAGAGACGGAGTGACGCGCCCTAACAGTCCTTTACTGTTTTCGCCGCTCCGCCCCCTCCGGCAGGGGACCGGTCAGGATCACTCCTGTCGGTCCGGTTTTCCGGGCCGGCTCTCGGATTTCAATCTCTTCCAGCGTTCCAGACGCTCGGCGACCGTTTTCTCTTCTCCGTTCTCGCCGGGACGGTAGAAGTCGAGCGGTTTCTCCAAAAAGTCCTGTCCGGAAACCGCCTCCGGGTAATCGTGGCTGTATCGGTACCCTTTGCCGTGTCCCAGGCGTTTGGAGGCCTCGCCGCCGGTGTCGCGGAGGTGGACCGGAACCGCCTGGAGCGGCTGCTCCCTGATCGCCTTCTTCGCGGCCATCAGGCCTTCGTAGGCTCGGTTGCTCTTGGGGGCGGTGGCCAGATAAACGGTGGCGTGGGCGAGATTGATTTCGCACTCGGGCCGTCCCACGAAGTCACAGGCACGGTGGGTGGCGGTCGCCAGGGGCAAGGCCCGCGAATCGGCCATCCCGACATCCTCGGAAGCGAGAATCACCAGCCGCCGGGCGATAAACCTCGGGTCTTCCCCGCCGGCCAGCATCTTCGCCAGCCAGTATAGCGCGGCGTCCGGGTCGCCCCCTCGCATGCTTTTGATGTAGGCGGAGATGGTATCGTAATGTTCGTCCTCGTCGGCGTCGTAGCGGATCCGCCGTTCGCGGGCAAAGGTCTCAATGTGGGCCACCTCCAGTTCGCTTTCCTCCGGCAGGCTCATCACCAGAACTTCCAGGGCGTTGAGCGCCCGGCGCAAATCCCCGTCACAGAGCCCGGCCAGGCCGGACAGGACCGCTTCATCCGCCCGGCAGCCGCGCGCTCCAAGGCCGCGCTCCGCATCTCCCAGGGCGCGCCTGAGGATGGTCACCACCTCTTCGCTGCCCAGGGGTTCGAGCCGGAACAAATGGCTGCGGCTGAGCAAGGGAGGATTGACGTAAAACCCGGGGTTGTGGGTGGTGGCGCCAATGAGCCTGACGCTTCCCTCCTCGACATCCGGAAGCAGGAGGTCCTGCTGGGCCTTGTTGAATCGATGGAGTTCGTCGATGAACAGGACGGTGTCGCTCTCCGGGCGGCGCCGCGCCACCTCGAGGATCCGGCGCAGTTCGGCGACGTTGGATTGAACGGCGTTGACCCGCACAAAGCGCGCCCCGGTTTCGCGGGCGATGACTTCGGCCAGGGTCGTTTTTCCGGAGCCCGGTGGCCCGTAAAAGAGCAGACTCCCGAACCGGTTCGTGCGGATCAGCCGCGGGAGCAACGCTTCATCGCGCAGCAGATGCTCCTGGCCAATGATCTCGGCGAGCGTTCGGGGACGCATCCGGGCCGCAAGCGGCCGGTGCGCGGATTCCTCCCCGGCTGTTTTCCCTTCGGCGACAGGGGTTGAGGTTTCCTCCTCGGAAAAAAAATCGAACTGGCCGGGTTCCTGCATAGATGATCGCAACGACACTCCAGGAGTTTGTCGGGCTTCGCCCACAGACTCCCAAGAGGAAATACCATGACAAATAGCGGGAGAATTTCGAAGAAAAAGCAAGAATTCGGGAAAAATTGAGCGAGGTTCGCGCTTTAAGTGGCCTTAATATACGCTTGCATGAGTTGATTTCACCTCTTTTCCACTCCCTTGTCATGATATTTCCTCCATTAGCAGCCTGTCGAACTCAGCCGGTAGGCTGAGTTCGACAGGCTGCTAATGCTCCGCCCCGCAATGGCATGACAAAATGCCCGTGCCCTTTTCGGACTCATCGGCGGGACGGCGTACGAAAAACCTTTTCTCCGGCGGCCTCCTCTCTTTGGATGGGAGGTTCCACACCTAAACTAACACCATCAGGCAAACGTGTAATGGAAAAAGAACAATCCGACATCGGACTCATCGGGCTGGCCGTCATGGGGCAGAATCTTGCCCTGAATATCGCTGATCACGGCTTCAAGGTCACCGCGTACAACCGGACCACCGGGAAAACCGACAAATTCGTCGCCGAAAACCCGAATACTCCCGGCGGGCTGACAGGTTCGAAGACATTGACCGAACTGGTCCAGTCTCTCAAGCGGCCGCGGAAGATCATTATCATGGTCCAGGCCGGAAAGGCCACGGACGCGGTCATCAGCGACCTGGTGCCGCTCCTGGAGAAGGACGATATCATCATCGACGGGGGCAACGCTTACTGGATGGACACGATTCGCCGGGAGAAGGAACTCCGGGAAAAGAATCTGCGGTTTATCGGGTCCGGCGTCTCGGGCGGCGAAGAAGGCGCGCGTTTCGGTCCTTCGCTCATGCCCGGCGGCGAAGAAGGTGCCTGGAAAGAGATCGAGCCGATCTGGAAGGCGATCGCGGCGAAAGTCGACCCGGAAACCGGCAAACCGCTCGAGGGAGCGGCGCCCGGGAAGCCCGTTGAAGGCGGGGTTCCGTGCACCACCCACATCGGTCCGGACGGAGCCGGCCACTATGTGAAGATGGTCCACAATGGGATCGAGTACGGCGACATGCAGATGATCTGCGAAGCGTACGCCCTCATGAAGAATGTTGCGGGCATGAGCGCCGAGGAAATGGGCAAAGTTTTCGAAAAATGGAACGAGGGCGACCTTGATTCCTTCCTGATCGAGATTACCGCCGACATTCTCCAGCAGAAGGATCCCGCGACCGGAAAGGATTTCGTGGACGTGGTTCTCGACACCGCCGGACAGAAAGGCACCGGCAAGTGGACCTCGGTCAGCGCGCTCGACATGGGCGTACCCGCCCCGACGATCGCCGAAGCGGTCTTCTCCCGCTGCGTGAGCGCTCTCAAAGAGGAGCGTGTGGCAGCCTCCGGAATTCTTGCCGGCCCGGGAAGCACTTTCAGCGGCGATCGCGAAAGCTTTGTCGAAGCGGTGCGCGACGCTCTGTATTGTTCGAAGATCTGCTCCTACGCCCAGGGATTCCAGCTCATGCGAGCCGCGCAGGACGAGTACGGTTGGACATTGAACTTCGGCGAGATTGCCAAAATCTTCCGCGGCGGCTGCATCATACGCGCCCGTTTCCTGCAGAAGATCACCGACGCCTACGCACGGGATCCGAAGCTGGCCAACCTCTTGCTCGATCCGTATTTCAACGAAGCCATCAAGAAGGCCCAGGCCAGCTGGCGTAAAGTGATCGCCCTGGCTGCGGAACACGGAGTCCCGGCGCCCGCTTTTGCCTCGGCACTCGCCTACTACGACAGTTACCGCTCGGAACGGCTGCCGGCCAATCTCCTGCAGGCCCAGCGCGATTACTTCGGCGCCCACACCTACGAACGCGTCGACCAACCGCGAGGCAGGTTCTTCCACATCGATTGGCCCAAACCCGACCGGCCGCAATTGGAGGCGTGACCGGGCTTTCCGCCCGATTCGCCCGGCATTGCCGCGCACGAAAAAGCCCGCAACCTGAGTTGCGGGCTTTCTTCTGTTAAATAACCGCTGAACGGCCTCAGAAACCCATCGTCAGACTTGCCTTCCAGAACACATTGTTGTCCCGCGGCTGAATGTCCTCGTTCTGGTTGATGGCGTCGGCATAGTGCAGGCCAAAGCCGAGCGTCGCATTCGGGTCGATCCGGAAGAACACCTGGGCGGAACCCCCGTAGTAGTTGTAGCTGTCTTTATAGCCATCCTCCTGCGTTTCCAGTACCCTGTAATTTCTTACCGGTTTCCGATCCGAGAGAAAACCGGCGTAAGCGTCGAAACGAATCCGGATCGGAAGAACCATTCCGGGACCGTCAAAATCATGCTGGTACGTGGCTCCCGGTTCCAGGATGGTGTGCTTCACATCCGCGTCGTGGCGAAGGTAGAGGGAAAACTCCAGTCCTTCGACGTTGGGAAAATTCCCGAACAGCAGGCCGCCGTAGAATTCGTGGTTACGGTTGCGATTACCATGGTCCGGACTGTAGGCGATGGTGGGAAAATCATAAACCACCGTTCCGATGTCCATACCCAGGAAATCGATCCCTGGAAATCCGAACTCCAAGCCCCCGTACAACTGGTGTTCCTGGAACTGTGCATCCTGGCTGGTTGTGGGAAAATACGCGTCCCAACCGGCATAGGCGTCTCCGTAGCCGATCTCCAGAGACGGGCTGAACGTATCGTCCGCCTGCTTAAAACCACGGAAGACGTGCCGTGATTCGTACTCCATCTGCATGGACAGCGAGTACTGCTGCGGGAAGTCGATCATCTGGGCCGAAAGGGCGGAGGTTCCGGCCGCCGTCGCCAGTGCCAAGGTAAGTGCTTTTTTCTTCATAAGGAGGTTCAACAATAAGGCTTTGGATTTAGAAAAGATACAAGAGGGGGGATAAACACAACCTTCCCAACAAGCAAGGAAAATCTCGCCGGGCAATTCGACCGGAACCCGGCCGGCGACCCCTTCCGGAACCGATCCCGGTCCGCGGGAAAGTCCTCGTGCCGCTTCTTTCCAATGAACTTCCCGGCCTTGCGGACGGGGCACCGGCGGTGTCGTCATTCGGCTCGGAGCGCAGGCCAAACCCGCTCCCGCAGGGTCCGGCAGAAAACGATTTCCTTCCCAACGGTTGTTTTCGTGTTCGTACCATTCTGAGAGACTATTAGTAATTGTCTGGAATCCGTCACCAAACTTTCATCCACTCACATTATGCAGCATTCAAAGACGTTTCTCTTTCTCGCCGGGGTGTTCGGCCTGACGGGCATCGTACTCGGGGCGCTGGGGGCTCATGCGCTGGAGGAAACCCTCCAGGCCCGCGAAACGGTCGAGGCCTGGGACACCGCGGTTCGGTATCATTTTTTCCATACGGCTTCGCTCCTGGCGCTCGGCATCTGGTTTCGGGTCGAACCGGGGGTGCGTTTCGCGGGTTCCGCGGGATGGTGCTGGACCGCCGGCACCCTGATCTTCTGCGGCACCCTGTATATCCTGGCCCTCGGAGGGCCGGGATTTCTCGGTCCGGTAACCCCGGTCGGCGGCGTTCTCTTTATGGCCGGATGGGCGCTGGTGGCCGCGGCAGCCTGGCGACCGGGCGGGAATTGAGACGCCTCCATCCCGTTTTTTCAGTGCATCGGTACGGGCGGGAGGGCAATGTTTTCGTTACGCAATGAACGCTTCGGAGAACAACGCCGGGCACGCTCTTCCACGGAAACCCGGCGAGCAAATGGAACTGCCGCCGGAACTCGGCGAGATGCTCGAAAGGCTTTCCGTCAGGGGCCGGCCACTGCTGGTCGGCGGGTGCGTGCGCGACTGGCTTCTCGGCTTCGAGCCCAAGGATTTCGATATCGAGGGGTTCGGAATGGATTACGCCGACCTCGCGCGGGCGCTCCGCGGCTTCGGCCCCGCCAACGTGGTCGGCAAGCAATTCGGGGTGGTCAAGATCCGGGCCCGCGGCCGCGAATACGATTTCAGCCTCCCCCGCAGGGAAGTCAAGAGCGGCGCCGGACATCGCGGGTTCGACGTCGAACCGGACCCGCACCTCACGGAGGAACGGGCCGCCCTGCGGCGCGATTTCACGCTCAACGCCATTTCCTGCGACCCGCGCACCGGCGAAATCATCGATCCGGCCGGGGGGCTGGAGGACCTTAAGGCCGGACGGCTTCGACACACCAGCGACGCGTTTGCGGAAGATCCGCTGCGCGTGCTGCGGGCGTTTCAGCTGGCCGCCCGATTCGATTTCATTCTCGCCGAGGAAACCGCGGCCTTGTGCCGTTCGATCCGTGACACGTTCTCCGAACTCCCGAAGGAAAGGATCTGGGGCGAGTGGGAAAAGTGGGCGGCGAAGTCCGTCACCCCGTCGCGGGGCCTCCGGATCCTGGAAGAAACCGGATGGATCGGGTTTTTTCCGGAGATCGCGGCGCTCGAGGGCGTTCCCCAGGATCCCGAGTGGCACCCCGAGGGCGATGTCTACACTCACACCTTGCACTGTGTCGACAGCCTGGCGGCGATGCCGGAATGGGCCGAAAGCGGCCTTCCGAAACGGCGCGACCTGATGTTGGCGGTGCTCGCGCACGATTTCGGCAAGGCCGAAACCACCGAACAGGCTGAAAAGGACGGGGTTCTTCGCTGGGTCAGCCCGCGGCATGAAATCAAAGGCGGCGGGATTGCGGAAACCTTTCTCCGGCGCATCGGCGCCCCCAAGGCGACCCGGGCGTTCGTGGTTCCCCTGGTCGAGAGCCACCTTTATCACATTCACATGCAGGACGAGCCGAGTTCCTCGGCTATTCGGCGGCTGGCGCGGCGTCTGGAGCCCGCCGGTATCGAAGATCTATGCCTGGTCATGCTGGCCGACCTTCGGGGACGCCCGCCGAAACAGGAAGAGGATCATCCCGGTATCGCCAGCTTGCGCGAAGGCGCCCGCCGTTTGCACATCGAGGACCGCGCTCCCCGGCCGATCCTGCTGGGGAGGCATTTGATCGCCGAGGGACTGAAACCCGGGCCCCATTTTGGAAAAATCCTCGACGCGCTGTTCGAAGCACAGCTGGAGGGAGCCTTTTCGGATGAAGACGAGGGCGTCCGTTACCTGAAGAAGTTTCTGAAAGACCCGAAGAACCGGGCGTTGTTGAAGTAACCTCCCCGGCACTCGAAAATCCCAGTACGCCCCCTCGGCCCCGCGACCCGCGTCACGAGCGGAAGAGCACGCTCTCACGATAAAACAGTCTCACGGCCACCGCGAGCGCAAGGGCCGCGTATAGACTGGTCGTTGCGAAAACGAGACCGATCGCGCCCCAGTCGTACGAACCGATCATCATTTCCTTGCTGACCAGAGCGATGTTCAGGACCGGCGCCCAGAGCAACGTCGAATTGAGTTCGACCCCGGGAAGCGTGGCCGCAATGGCCGGAAGGATGGCGAGCAATAACAGCGGAGACACGTAGGTCTGCGCTTCCTTGAAGCTCCGCGCAAATACAGACAGCGCCAGCAAGGCCGCCGAAAACAGGCACGCGACCGGAATAAGAAGAAAGAACACCGCCACAAGAGAGAGGGGGTCGAGCGCCAGCAGGGCCTCGCCGTCACCGGCTCCGTTTTCAAGTAATGAAAACCCGAATACCAGTGCGACTCCCAGCGAACCCACCGCCAACAGCGCGGTCGCCACGGAGGCGGTTACCACCACCAGGTACTTCCCCAGCACCAACGCCAGACGGGAGACCGGGCTGCTCAGAATCGTCTCCATGGTTCCGCGCTCCTTTTCGCCGGCGGTCAGGTCCATCGCCGGATACATGGCTCCCGTCACGCACAGCAGGATGATGATATAGGGAATCACCCCGCCCAAGGCGGACCCCGTCACTTTCTCGGGCGGTGCCACATTCCTTGTTTCGACCGTGAAGGGCTCCAGAAGGTCGGCGGCCAGGTCCCGATCCGTCAGCCGCCGCTCCACGACATCGTCGCGCAACTCCCGGAAAAATTCTCTCAAGACCTGCGCGGCAAGACTCGATTTCACATCGCCCTCGAACGTATAAAGGGTCACCTCGCCCGTGGAACGTTCCTCCTCGACGGCAGCTTCGAAGCCGTCGGGAATCCTGACGGCTGCCCGAACGTCGCGTCGCAGCACGCGGTCAATCGCATCTCCGCTGTCCGGAACCACGGTGATTCCCTGAAGTGCGCCGAGCTTATCGAGCACCCCCGGAGAATCCTCCCCGTCGATGACGATCACCCGGTGCTGTTCCTGACGGGCCTGCTCCATCACGACGAACGAGAGCGCTCCCAGCCCGAACATCAGCAACGGTATCACCACCAGCGGAACGACGATCATCGAAATCAATGCGCGCCGGTCCCTGAGGATGTCGATCAACTCCTTCAAGTAAACCACCCGCACCTGGCGCAGCACTCTCATGCCACCTCCTCCCTGGTGACGAGCTTGACGAATACCTCTTCGAGGTCGGATTCGCCATGGCGCTCGTAAAGCTCGGCGAGCGACCCTTCGTCCACCAGCCTGCCGCGATGAATGACTCCCACGTTATCGCACAGTTTCTCCGCCTCGCGCATGATGTGGGTGGAAAAGATCACCGTCTTTCCCCGCTCCCGGCATTCCCGGATGAATCCGAGTACCGCCCTCGCCGTCAGCACGTCCAACCCCGAAGTCGGTTCGTCGAAGATCATGACCGGCGGATCGTGGATAAGGGTACGGGCAATGGACACTTTCTGTTTCATCCCCGTGGAAAGATTGTCGCACCGCCTATCCTGAAAATCGCGGGCTTCCAGGTTCTCGAACAGGGCGTCCGCCCGGCGGGCGAGATCCGCTCCGCGCAGACCGTGTAAGCGGCCGAAATACTCCACCATTTCGCGGGCTGTCAGCCGCCCGTAAAGCGCCGTCCCCCCGGACAGGAACCCGACTCGGGCGCGCACAGCCTCCGGCGCCGACGCGACGTCGAACCCATCGACCGACGCCCGTCCGCGCGTGGGTTTCAGCAACGTCGCCAGCATTCGGAGAGTCGTGGTTTTCCCCGCCCCGTTGCCGCCGAGCAGACCGTAGATCCGGCCCTCTTCGCATCGAAACGACACGTCGTCCACCGCGTGGAACAACCCGCGCTTCCTGTCGCTGAACGATTTGCTGATACCCGAAACCTCTACCATGGGTATTCCGGGCTAAAAGTCGGGAACCGCCGCCAACAGCTTTTTCGTGTATTCGTGTTGCGGATTCTCGTAAATATCCCGCGCCGTAGCCTGCTCGACGATCTTCCCCTCGGTCATCACCAACACCTCGTCGCCGATGTGCTCGACCACCGCGAGGTCGTGGGCGATGAACAGGTAGGTCAACCCCAGTTTTTCCTGCAGGTCCTGCAGCAGATTGACGATTGACGCCTGGACCGACACGTCCAGGGCGCTCACCGGCTCGTCACAGACGATGAACTCCGGCTCCACCGAAAGAGCCCGCGCAATGCCGATGCGTTGCCGCTGGCCGCCGCTGAACTCGTGGGGATACCGGTTGAGGTGCTCCTCTTCCAGCCCGACCTGCTTCAAAAGGTCCGCCGACCGCTCCCGCCGCTGGCTCCGGGTCATTTCCGGAAAATGAATCATCAGGGCCTCCGCAACGATCGCCTCAACCGTCATTCGCGGATTGAGCGAATTAAAGGGATCCTGGAAGATCATCTGGATCTTCTTTCTGAACGGGAAAAACCCTTTCCGCTTGAGCGGAGTAATCTCACTGCCCTGATAAAAGAGTTTTCCGGAAGTGACAGGAACGAGCTTGACGATCGACCGACCGATGGTGGTTTTGCCGCTGCCGCTTTCACCGACCAGCCCGACGGTCTTGCCCTGCGGCACCTTGAACGAAACCCCGTCAACGGCTTTCACGTGGTCCACCACCCGGCGAAACACGCCGCCGTAAACCGGGAAGTGCACTTTGAGATCCCTGACCTCGAGCAGAGGGGTCCGGGAGGTGCCGGCGTCCTGATCAGGCATGGATGAAGGGGTTTCGGATTTTTCCGGGATGTTTTTCATTCTACGGTATTCGCGCCGTTATTACGGTTTTCCGTGAGCCGCTGATCCCCCGCCTTCTCCAGTTCAGCGTAATCGATCGTCGTCAAGCGTTTCTGGCGGACGCCCATGCGGGGGATACAGGAAATGAGGGCCCTCGTGTAGGCATGCTGCGGATTCCTCAGAACCTCCTCGGTCGGGCCGGCCTCGACGATCTTTCCGCGAAACATGACGATCACCTTGTCGGCGAAGCCCGAAACGATGCCGAAATTGTGAGTGATGAGAATAATCGACATGGCAAGTTTCTGTTTCAAATCGCGAAGCAGGTCCATGATCTGGGCCTGAATGGTCACGTCGAGGGCCGTCGTCGGTTCATCGGCCACCAGCAGCTTGGGGTGACAGGCCAGGGCCATCGCAATCATCACCCGCTGCTGCATTCCCCCGCTCAACTGATGAGGATAGTCCCGGAATCGCTTTTCGGGCTCGCGGATTTTCACAAGGTCCAGAGAGCGGATAATCTCCTTCTCGACGTCGTTGACTTCCGGCCGGTGAAGCTTGATCGCCTCCGCAATCTGATTTCCCACCGTGAACACGGGGTTCAGCGAGGTGGCCGGCTCCTGGAAGATGTAGGCGATTTCCTTTCCCCGGAACTTGCGGATCTCCCTCTCGGAGCATCGGGTGAGGTTCCTGCCTTCAAAAAGGATATCCCCCGATATCCGGCACACCGGCTCTTCGGGGAGCAAACGAGTCAGCGACATGGCCGTCACGCTCTTGCCGCTGCCGCTCTCGCCAACCACCGCAAGGGTTTCTCCCTTCCTGACCTCAAACGAAATCCCGTCCACGGCCAGGTTCGTTTCTCCCCGGGAGCGGAACTCGATCACCAGGTCCCGGACATCCAGAAGAGGTGACGGAGATTCGGTCGACGAACTGTTACGGTTTCCGTTCTTGGCCATGGTACAATCTGTTTTCAGCGGCTCAGAAATTTCTGCTTGGGGTCGACAATGTCCCGGAGAACATCTCCGAGGACGTTAAAGGCGATCACAGTCACAAAAATGGCCGCCCCGGGAAGCAAAAGCCACCAGAAATTCAGCATGAACACTTTCATATCCTGTGCCTGACTCAGCATCAACCCCCAGGACGCCGAAGGTTCCTGGATCCCCAGGCCGAGAAAGCTCAGCGCGGCCTCTCCCAGGATAAACCCGGGGATGCTCAGACTGGCGGCAACCACCAGATAGCTGAAGACGTTGGGAAGAATGTGCTTCCAGACGATTTTCCAGGACGACTGCCCGAGAACTTCGGCGGCCAGAACAAACTGGCGGTTTCTCAGCGAAAGCGTCATTCCCCGGATGATACGCGCCGTGCCCCCCCAGGCCAGGAAACTGAGGATCAACACGATCAGGAAAAAGATCTGCGCGGGAGAAAGGTGGTCGGGAAAGGTCGACCGGAGAACCAGGAGCAGGTACAATCCGGGAATCGCCATCACCAACTCGATGAAGCGCATGGTGACGCCGTCCCATATCCCGCCGAAATAACCGGCCAGGCCCCCGGCCATGAAACCGAACACCATAATGATAGAGATTCCCACCAGCCCGATCGAAAGGGATATCCGCGAACCGTACAGGAGCCGGGAGAAATTGTCCCGCCCGGTTTCATCGCTGCCCAGCAAATAGATTCGGTCGGGCTCGTCGACCAGAAACAGGTGCCGCTCGGCGGGGATCAGCCCGAAAAGCCGGTACTCGTAGCCGGACGCGAAAAAACGGATGGGCGCGCCCTCCCCTTCAATCTTGCGATAAACCATCTCTTGGGGCTCCGCCAGCTCGTACCGCTGCACATGCAGCCCGCCGTCCTTCCAGAACACGGAGGTGGGCGGGTGATAGGTTTTTTGAAGATCCTGGTCCGAGGTTTCGTAAGGGGATAGAAAGTCCGCAAAGAGCGCCACCAGATAAAACACCGCCAGCAGGCTCAGCACCGCCAGCCCCAGGGGGCGTTCGAGGACCTGCCGGAATATGCCCTTTTCCCTAGTCATAGCGGATGCGCGGATCGTTCCAGGCCAGCATGATGTCGGCGAGCAGGTTCCCGAGGATCAGCATCGTACTGCCCATCACCAGCGCCCCCAGCACCACAAACTGGTCCTGCTGCAACAGGGCGTGGAAAACCAGGTGGCCGATCCCCGGATAGTTCATAACGATCTCCACCATGAGCGCCCCGCTCAGGATCGTGGAAAAAGCAAACCCCGCCGCCGTGATCAACGGGTTGATGGCGTTGCGGAAAACATGCCGAAACATGACAATACCTTCAGGCACACCTTTCGCCCGGGCCGTCGTCACGTACTCCGAACGTATATTATCAATAAAATTCGCCCGCATAATCCGCATGATGCTGGCGATACTGCCGATGCCGACCACAATCGTCGGGAGTACCAGGTGATGAACGATGTCGAAAAACTTCCTGAACGGCGACATGAACTCGAATTCGGTCGAAGTAAAACCTCCCAACGGGAACAGTCCCGTCCGTGCCGCGAAAAACAGCGCCAGCAGCGCCAGGAAAAACTCCGGGATCGACAACGCCGCGTAGGCCAGAATCGAGCTGATACGATCGAAGACCGAATCCTTGTAGATGGCCGCGAGGACTCCGAGAGGAATGGCTATGATCCAGGCGAAAGTGAGCGAGGTGAGGGACAGAATGATAGTGGCGGGCAGACGCTGCCCCAGCAGCTCCCAGACATCGACCTTATAGTGAAAGGAGTAACCGAAATCCGACCGGAGATCCCACGGAATCACGTTCGAAAGCCACAGGAAATACTGAACGTACCACGGGTTATGCAGACCGAACTCTTGCTCCAGCCGTTCGATGTAATCGGGATCCACGTCGCGCTGCATCCGCACCTGGTCCAGAAAGTCGCCGGGAGCCAGGTGCATCAGCATCGTCGCCATAAACGTGATCCCCAACAGCATGGGAATCAGGGCGAGAAGGCGCCTGGTTATGACGGTCCTCATATCAGCGCAACAGGCGTTGCTCAGCCCAGATTTCGTCGATATTCCAGATCATGCTTCCCATATTGGGGGGATCGATGTTCTTCCAACGGTTCCGCATGCCCTCGTAGGTATTGGGGGTGATCAGGTAAATCAGCGCCATCTGCTCGCTCATGATGTACTGGACCTCGTTAAAATATTCCCTGCGTTCCTCTTCATCCAGGGTAAGCAACTGCTTCTGCATGAGTTCGTCAATCCTCGCTTCCCACTCCGTCGCGGGTTCGGGTTGATTGGGATGCCAGACATGCAGGCGCCCCCCGCTGCTGTAGATCGACATACCGCCGTGGGGGTCGCGGCCGCCGGTGAAGCCGAGAAGTCCCGCCTCGTAGCTGAGCGAGTCCGTGATCCGATTGACGAAATTGCTGAAGTCCAGAAGCCGCAGCCGCACCTCGATTCCCAGGTCCTTCATGTTCTCCATGAATACGGTGGCCATATTCGCGCGGAGCCGGTTGTCTTCGTTGGTTATGAGCGTGAACGTCACGCGGTTTCCGTCCGCGTCATAAAGCCTGCCGTCCCGGTACTGAAAGCCTTCCTCCTTAAGCAGGGAACGGGCCTTGTCCGGATCGAAGGGATAGGTCTTCACATTCGGATTGTACCACTGGGTGTTCGCCGGGCTCACCGAACTCCACAGCGGCTCCCCGCGCCCGAAGATCACCCCGTCGATGAGACCCTGGCGGTCGATTCCGTATGACACCGCCTGGCGAAACTTCTTGTTCGTAAACCACTCCAGCTTGTGAGGCTCAACAAAGGGGGTTCCGTTCTCATTCTTCCCCGGGTTCTGGTTGAACCAGATAAAATTCGTGCTCGTCGACGGCCCCCGGTCGTGAACTCCGTAATCGTGCCTTTCCGCGTTGCGCCGAATCCACCCGACCTGGTCCGGCGTGATGCCCTGGTGGTCGCTCTGGCCGGAAGCGAAGGCCACCATGCTCGCGTTCTGATCCTGCACAAACCGCTCGATAAAGAAATCGACGTACGGCAAACGCCGGGCTTCCTTGTCAGCCCGCCAGTAATGGGGATTTGGCTCATAGATCATCCGCTGAGCCGGGCGAAAGGATCGAATACGAAACGGGCCGGTAGCCACGATCTCTTCCGGCGACCCCGACGCCGTGCTGATGGTCCATTGGCGCATCAGCGTGCCGTCTTCGTAGGCCTCGTGAAGTTTGTGTCGAGGCAGGATCGGGGTCCCGATATAAAGCAGGAACGGCGCATAAACTTCCGGAGTGGTGATCCGCACGGTATGTTCGTCGATCTTCTCCACCTCGAAGGGCTCGCCGCCAACAGCGAACTCCATTTGCATGCGGTTGGGGTACCGCTCATCGTAAATCGCCTTGAACGTGAAGACCACGTCGTCCGCCGTGAACGGCTCCCCGTCGCTCCAGCGGACCCCGCGGCGCAAATGAAAAGTGAAGCTCTTGCTGTCGTCGGATATGTCCCAGGATTCCGCCAGGGCGGGAACCACCTCCTCCTTCACCGGATCAAACCGCGTCAATCCGTCGAGAATCCGGGCGATCGCCTCCGACGACGAAGCATCTTCGCTCACCAACGGGTTGAAGGTCGCCGGCGTCCCCGCGGACGTTCCTGTGAGAATATCCCCGCGCACACCCGGCGGCCGTTCCGAAACATCCGCGCCCTCCGGCAGGGGATGGTCTTCACGCTCCGACTCGATCTCCGCAGAACACGCGCACAGCGTGATCATCGCCACGAGACACGTCTTGCGAAGGACTATTGCCGCTTGTTTCTTACTCATTTAATGCCTATCGACCGGAAAACCGTAGTTTTTATCCCCGGATTTTCAACGCTTCATTTTTTCCCGGCCGATACTCTATCGCGCGTCATCATAGTTTTCGGATTCTTTTCCCTTTCAAATTCAAGATCATTGCCCAGCTCTGGAGAGGGGGGGACCATGCGCCAGCATGGTGGGGTGTGTTTTCCGAAAACTTGATGAAGGGGAGTAGAGTCATCCCTAATCCGGACAGAGGTGAAAGGGAAATTCCTTTCCACCGTTATTTATTGCGAACTGTTAGCGTTATCCTGTTGACAAGGGCCGGTTCCCTCGTTTTTGCTTGAAGCCTGGAAGGTCTCTTTCGATCGTTTTTCTTTTATGGGTTCGGGTAGCAACAGATTTCAGTTATTTGCAATAGTCCTTCTTTTGGGGCTCCTTGCCGGGTGCTCTCGTTCCGACACGACCGTCTGGGACGACAATCCCGACGGACGGCTCCAGGTTGTCGCCACTTTCAGCATCATCGAGGATCTCGTCAATGAGATCGGCGGCGACCGGGTCGCCCTGCGCACGTTCGTCCCCCGGGAAGGCGACCCGCACACATTCGAAGCCACGCCCTCCGACAATCGAGTGCTTTCCGGAGCGGACATCGTCTTCGAAATCGGGCGGGGCTTCGAGCCGTGGTTGAACCCGCTCTACCGCTCGTCGCGATCCCGGGCACAACGGATTGTCCTTACCGACGACGTGGAACTCCTGCCGGTCCCGTCCGACCGCGGGCGGAACGGGGAGCACGACGCCTGTGACGACTCGGAGAAGGATCCCCACATCTGGCACGATGTGGCCCGTACCCGGCAAATGGTCGAAACGATCGCGGCGGCCCTGGCCGAACTGGATCCGTCGAACGCGGAAGTCTACGCCAGCAACACCCGAAGGTACCTCGAAGAACTGCGGGAACTGGACGCATGGATCCTCTCACGAACGGAAACCCTGCCCCTTGAACAGCGAAAGCTGTTCACCGGGCACGACGTCTTTCGCTACTTCGCCCAACGCTACGGTTTCGAAGTCGTCGGAAGCGCCCTCGGTGCAACCAGCACCGATGTTTTCGACCCGGCGGCTTCTCAACTGCGTTACCAGATCCGCACCCTCCGCGCGGAGCAGTTGCCCATCGTATTCCCCGAGCAGGGAAGCAATCCCAGGCTCCTGACGCAGATCGCACAGGAAGCCGGCGCCAGCGTCGGCCCAAGTCTGTACACCGGTTCTCTTTCGCGGAAAGGCGGCGAGGCCACAAGTTATATTCAGATGATGCGCTACAACGTCGACACTTTGGTCTCCCACCTTGAGCCACGGCAGCGCGAGCTCTGACCCATCGCATCGCGCGCGCCTGGCATTGCCCGAATTGAAGTTTCATCAGCCGTGTCCCCGCTTGACTCGAATCCTTCCTCCTCGACCCAGGGAATCCGGTGACGGAACGATCCCTGGGACGGGCGGTTTATTCATCCGTCAATAGCCGTGTTCAAACGCAAAATGCTAACCTACAGCGGGTGCCACCACCCGCCCCCGGTGCGAGACGCACCTGCCCTGGAAGTGAGCGGACTGTCCACCACTTATGAGGGAAGCCGTGTCAGCGCCCTGGAGAATGTCAACCTGAAGGTCCGGCCCGGCGAGCGGATCGCGCTGGTCGGTGCGAACGGAGCCGGAAAATCGTCTCTCCTCAAAGTCGTTGCGAACCTCCTCCCCCGCACCCGCGGAACGGTACGGATTTTCGGACACCCCTGCGGAACCTGCCATCACCGCGTTTCCTTCCTGCCGCAACGCAGCGAACTCGACTGGCGATTCCCGGTCGACGTGGAACGCCTGGTCCTGGCCGGACGTTATGTTCACATGGGGTGGTTGCGCCCGCCCTCGGAAACGGACAGAAAGCTCGTTCAGGAAAAAATCGCTCTTCTTCAGCTCGACCACCTTCGCGGCCGCCAGATCGGCCAGCTTTCAGGAGGGCAGCAGCAGCGTGCGATTCTTGCCCGCACCCTGGTTCAGGAAGCGGAATTGCTCCTGCTCGACGAACCCCTCAATGCGGTAGACGCACGCACCCGCAAAATCATCACGGACGTACTCGATCACCTGAAAGACCAGGGCAAAACGGTAGTGATGGCGACCCATGACATCGGCAGGCTGGATTCCGATTTCGATCAAGCCGTCTTTATGCAGGACGGAAAACAGGTTCCTCCGCCTCCCGATCAAACACCCGCGAAACACACCTCATGAGCTGGCTGTGGGATCCATTCCTCGATTACCCGTTTATGCGAATGGCTTTTCTGGCCGTTTTCTTTGTCGGGGTCACCTGTGCCACTCTGGGTGTGTATGTTGTGCTGCGCCGGATGGCCTTCATCGGCGACGCCCTCGCCCACACCGTTCTTCCCGGCATCGTCATCGCCTACTTCTATGGGTGGAACCTCTTTTGGGGAGCGCTCGTCGCGGGCCTGATTACCGCACTCGGGATCGGCTGGCTTTCGCGCCGCCAGGAATTGCGCGAGGACACGGCGATCGGGGTGCTGTTCACCGGCATGTTCGCCCTCGGAATCCTAATGATCAGCACCGTGCGCTCGTTCCGGGATTTCCAGGGAATCCTGTTCGGAAACGTGCTCGGAATCACCCCGGCCAATCTGATCCTGCTCGCGATCGTCGCGGTCCTGGTCCTCGGGACAATCCTGCTCCTGTTTAAAGAAATGGAACTCGTCTCCTATGACCCCAATTTCGCCGAAGTCATCGGTCTCAATACGGAAACCCTGCGCTATGTACTCATGATATTGCTGGCCTTCACCGTGGTTTCAGGGATTCAGGCGGTCGGTGTCGTTCTTACCAGCGCCCTCCTCATCACTCCCGCAGCCGCGGCCTCCCTCCTTACAGACCGCCTGCCGGTCATGATGCTGATCTCCAGCTTGTTCGCCATCCTTGGAGGCATCATCGGCCTCTACACCTCCTACTACTTCCCCGTCTCCTCCGGTGCCGCCATCGTCCTGGCTTGCACGGTAATCTTCGGATTCGCTTACACCTTCCGCACACTACGCCGAAAACAGCCAAACCAATAGTCTCGGAATGGGACCAAAACGAAACCAACGAACCGAAAGCACACCGTCCCCCCCAGCCCCCGTAGCGAGCGGGTTTACCCCGCGATCCCGCAGCGATCCGGCCGGAACGAGGACACCGCGGGCGTCGCTTCGATTTTGCGACGACAGGTAACTTCGAGCCCGGGGATTGGCGGGGGGGTTCGTCAAAACCGGGTACCGGGCGGGGAGAGCTTTTAGTCGAGCCGCTCCTGTTGTTCGAGAAGCTGAATGGAGTACAGGAGCGCACGGGGGAGATGAAAAAAGCCTTTCCATTCTCCCCCTTTCAGTTGGTGGGTCGGTTCGCCGCGGCGATCGAGATACCCCAGCCATTCGCCGTGATCGGGATCGCTGAAACGCTCAAAGGCCCAGTCGTGCATCCTGTCATGCTTTTCGAGAAAACGCTTCTCTCCGGTGAGACTCCAGGCAAGGAGGAGCGCGTAAAGAGCTTCCGTAGCCGGCCACCACAGTTTCATATTCCATTCGAGCTGCAGGGGCGGACGGTTTTCAGTATCCAAAAAGTAAAACAATCCCCCGTGGTCGGGATCCCATCCGACGTCAAACGACTTATCGATAATCTCCGTGGCGATTCCGACCAGTTCCTCGTCCTGATTCTTCCTGCCGAGGCGGGCAAGAAACCACCCCATTTCGATCGCGTGTCCCGGACACTGCAGGCGTCCCTGGGGCGTATCGATCAGTTCGCCATCAGGATCCACATGCTCGAAAACCAATCCCCGGTCACGGTGGTAATGCCGCAGTGCAATCGCGGTCATTTGCTTTTCAATCCCGTCGAATCGGCTGTCTTGATCGAGCCGATTGAGTTCTTCAAGAAGGCAAAGAAACACCATGGGCTCGGCGAGACTGCTCATCCGGCGGGCTCCCGCCAATTGTGGCCGCCCGAGCTTGCCGGGGTGCTGCCAATAATCGTAAATCTGCCAGAAAACCTCCCTCGCCTCTTCCAGGTAATCCTGATTCCCGGTAGCGCGGGCCATCTCCGTCATGGCCATGACATAAAAAACCTCGGAGAAAATTTTCCGCTGAATGTGAATGGGCCTTCCCTGCCGGTCCAGGGAGAAGTACACCCTTCCCTCCGCGTTACGCCCGTGCTTCCGGATAAAATCGGCACCCTGCCGTGCCAGTTCAAGCCACCCCTTGTCCTGGGAAACCTCGTTGTGAAGACGGGCGAACATCCATACCGCGCGTCCCTGCAGCCACATATACTTGTCCGTACTGAAAAGAGACCCATCCCGGTCAAGACAGGTAAAATACCCCCCGAACTCGTTGTCGACAGAGTGCTTTTCCCAAAAGGGAATGCAGCGTTCAAACAGTTCGCGCCGGTAAATCTGCAAGTAATCTTTATTCATTTCCAAAATGTCTCACTGCCGTTTCCCCATCCAATCCATGTAACGTTCATAGAGTCCGTGCGCAGCCGGGTAAATGGAATTCGGGCTGAGGAAGTGAGAGAACTCAAAGGTGATTAACTTGTCCACCTTCGCCTTCCGCGCGGCCTCCATCTTGAAGCGGAGTTTTGGGTACGCAATCGGGGGAAACTTGATCGGCATGTCCCGGTCAAAGCTCTCGATATTACTCCAGCTCCGGATCCCGTGGGCGGCGGCAAGCTCGCGGTTGGCCTGAAGGTAATCGGCCAACTCGTGAAAATCGATCTGCCCGTCCTGAAACGCGACGATATCAACCTTTCCCCGGATCCGCGCAAAGACCTCCCGCCACTCCTCGATATGCCGCTCGAGCGAGATCGCCTCCCGCCCGAACTGTTTGATCCCCTTGATATAGGGGGAAATCAGAATCGGGAGATCCTTCAATCCGCGGAGATGATCGGCCAGGTCTTCGTAGACGCCCATCATTCCCTCGTTGAAGGTATTGATCTCATGGCTGATGTACCACCCTTTGAAGGCCGCACGTTCTCCATACCGATTGACGACCTCGTCGCAAAACGCCTTATTGAGGTCGGTCTCCTCGCGGAAACGTCCGCCCTGCCAGAACTCTCCCGAGTCGTAGGTCCCGAAATAAAAATCCATCCCGCACCGTTCGGCCTCGCTCAGGAAGAGATCCACCAGGTCCGTATAGACCGGAAAGATATCCCGGCGCCTGCGCAGGACCTCCGAATTGAAAGCGGCCTGGCGCCGGTAACCGGCGCGGATGAGAATGACGGTATCGATCCCCGCCTCCTTCATTGCATCGAAATCCCGCGCCCATTCCCTGGCCCCCCAATTCTGGGAGGGGATGTCGTGGGTGATTTCGTCGAGAAAAGTCCCTGTTATTCCCAGCATGGATTTCAAAATCGAACAACCGGCAACCCTTGGGCGCCACCGGCAAAAAAAGTCAGTACATTCAAACCCGCGTCATTTCCCAAGGCACGCCCCAAGGCAGCTCCCGGCCATCCGACAACCGGTCGCCGCCGGTGTCAAGCCAGCCTCGACCGTCGGCCTGACGGGCCCGGATGGATGACGGGGAGTGCGGGGTGCGCCGGGAAGGCGGTTTGAGCCGCCTTCTCTTGCCCGCCGCAACCCGCGAATCCGCCGAAAATCCGCCTCACAAGTGATATCAGGGATTGATGTCTTTCATTCAACGTAGGAGACTCTTCTTGTTTCGACCGCACCGTGTTCCATCCTGATTCCCGTTCCCGATTCTTCATGAAAAAAACCGCCCGTTTCCTCGCTGTTGCCCTGCTGTTCCAATTGGCTTCCGCCCCGGCCCTGGAGGCGGGAGGCCACGATCCTTTCTCCGTTGTTTTCGAGCGGGACGGAGCACCGGTCTGGGTGGAACGCCGCGAACTGATTGAACGGATTGATGCGGCCGCTTCGCACGGCGAGGCGCTGGCCGACAAGGAGCTTGCCGCGTTGATACAAGACTTCCTGGCTGCTCAGGTTGCCGGCCCGACTCCCGATGAGGCAGCCGGCGGAATCAGGCCGCTTTTCCCCGAGGATACCCGGATCGACACGGTGGAGGTGAGGGACGGACGCGGCACGATGTACCTGACGCTCCCCGAACCGTTTCCCGCGAGCCGGGAGGACGAAGTGCTGCTGGAAGCTCTCGCTCACTTGACGGTCGCCTGGGGAAACGGGATTTCCGGATTGAGAAGCCTGGTCTGGCGAGTCAGGTCCGCCGACACCGCCGCCTACCACACCTTCGAAGCATTTCTTCCCGCCGCCCCGCCGCCCGCCTCCAAAATGGATCCGTACGGGGAGGACGATGCGGCGGAACCGGTCGCCGAACCCCTGGCCGCGACGGCTGAAGCCACCCCCTCGTCGCAGCCGAGCGTCCGGGCCCAGCCGCGACCTTCCGGCAGCCTGAACGACGCCTCCATCTTTCTCAGCCCGGGACACGGCTGGTATGTCAGCGGGGGTTCCTGGGTGACCCAGCGCGTCCTGCACAACGGCATCATCGAGGATCACAGCAACGCCGAAGCCGTATTGCAGTTTCTCAACCAGTACCTCTGGAACGCCGGCGCCAACATTTACACGACCCGCGAACGGGACATGAACACGAACATGGTCATCGTCAACCACACCGACGACGGCTACGAGGAAACCGGAAGCTGGACCACGGAGTCGGCCGGCGGAACCCATGGCGGCTCACACCGGCGCGCCACGACCGTCACCGGAGAACCCACCGCCTCGGCCACCTTCACCCCCGACATTCCCGAGGCCGGCCACTACGCGGTCTACGCGTGGTACCGCCGGGCGGTTTCCGGGAGCACCACAGAGGACGCCCGTATCACCATCAATCACACCGGCGATTCGACCCCCTGGGTCCAAAACCAGAATCACGACGGCTTCACCTGGAAATACGTCGGCACCTATTACTTCGACGAAGGTTTCAATCCCGAAACCGGTTCGGTCACGTTCAGCAACGAAAGCGAGACCGCCGGCAACCAGGTCGTCGCCAACGCCGTTCGTTTCGGCGGCGGCATGGGCGATCTTCCCGACAACGTCACGGGCACGATCAGCGGAAAGCCCCGCTGGGAGGAGTCCGGCCGCTATTATGCCGGCTTCATGGGCAAGGGCGACTGGGCCAGTTCCAACCAGGTAAACGCGATGCCACGTTACGCCGCCTGGGAGCACGAAAACTGGCAAGCGGGCCGGTCCATTTACCTGTCCTGGCATACCAACGGATTCAATGGAACGGCGCGAGGTACCGAAACCTTTGCCTACTCGAGCGAGGGATGGAACGGCAGCTTTGACGGAGTTCCCGGGGGAGACAAACTACGCGACGCCATCCAAAGCAATGTCATCGACGACATCCGGGCCAACTGGGACTCCACCTGGCCCTCCAGAAACAATATCACGGCCAACCTGGGCGAAATCAATCCCAGCAACAATCCCCACATGCCCGCCGCCCTGGTCGAGATCGGTTTCCATGACAACGCCACGGACGCCCAGTACCTGCTCGACCCGGAATTCCGGCGTGAAATGGCACGTGCGGTCTACAAGGGAATCATCGAGTATTACGTCAATGAGGTCGACGGCTTCGACGATCCCACCCTCGTTCCCGAGCCCCCGGAAGCCCTTCGTGTTGAGAAAAACGACGCCGGAGAAGTCACCCTTTCCTGGGACGCCCCTCCGGTGACCGACCCGGGAGACGGCGATGAGGGCGGCCGCCGAAACTCCTCCCCTTCCGAGACCTCCAACGCCGCCACAGGCTACCGCCTTTACCAATCCTCCAACGGTAAAGGCTTCGACAACGGCGCGGACGTAACCGGCACCACCGCAACCGTTTCGGGCCTCAACCCCGGGGAGATCGCCTATTTCCGGGTGACCGGCACGAACTCCGGCGGCGAGTCCTTCCCCACCTCGACCCTGGCGGTCCGGGTCGGTGAGGACGGCCCCGCTCCCCTGCTGCTGGTCAACGGCTTCAACCGCCTCGACCGTCACATGAACATCATGGAAGGATCGGTCAGCCGCGGGTACCTCGACCGGATGAACACCTTCGATTACATCATCCAGCACGCCAACGCCATCGCGAACCACCCCGCCGGTATCGGCTTTGATTCGGCCGAGGCCGCCGCCGTCGGGAATGGTTCGGTCGACTTGAACGACTACCGGGCGATCCTCTGGATGGCTGGAGTTCAGGCGGAGGACAACCCGATCAATCCCCGCGATTTCACTTCCCTCCCGGCCGACGTCCGATCCCGGCTCGACGCCTACCTGCGGGCCGGAGGACGCCTTTTCATCTCCGGATCCGAAATAGCCTGGGACCTCGGGCGGTCCGGCAGCGGCACCTTCGTCGACCAGACTCTGCGTGCCTCCTACCAGGGCCGCAACGCAGGGGTTTTTTCCGCCCGCGGCGCAGCCGGTTCGATTTTCGAGGGAATCGATTTCTTTTCCTTCGACGACGGGAGCGGAGAAACCTACGGGGTGAAATCTCCCGACGTCATCGCTTCCGTCGGTGACGCGAACGCGGCCCTGGGCTACGGAACGCCGGGCGGTGGTACGATCGACGGTTTCGAATCGATCGGGGGATGGCAGCAGCCCACCTATTCGGGGCAGTCAAATGCGCATCCCGATTCGAGCTTCACCATCGTCGGCCATCCCGTCCTGTACGGGAACGGTTCGGGGCACCTCCATTACATCTGGGGCGACGGCGACCGGATTCGCCTGTTCAACGCCTCCCAACCGTTGTTTCCCACCGATTCGGATTTTTCGCTGTGGATCCACGGGGACAATTCCGGACACCTCCTCCGTATCGTCGTCCGGGACCAGGACGGCCGGCTCTTCCGCAATTCCTTCACCCCGATCGATTTCACCGGCTGGCGCGAACTGGTCTGGGAAGACGTCCGCAACAACGCCGAGTACTGGACCGCCGGTCCGGGGTCGGCCGATGTTATCCCGACCGATTCCGTCGCCTTCGACAGCATCGACATCAGCCGCACGCCGGGCGGTCCCTCTTCGGGGTCGCTGTACTTCGACGAGGCGACGCACACGCCGACCGCCGAAGACGATTCCCCCAGGGCCGCAGCTGTCCAGTACGACGGAGACTACCGGCTGGTTTACCTCGCGTTCCCCTTTGAAACCATAACCGCCGAACCGGTGCGCAACGATCTCCTGGCGCGGAGCCTCGAATTTTTCGGGGTTCACCTGGCTCCGTTTGACGCCTGGCGCGCGGAACAGTTCACCGAAGCGGAACTGAGCGATCCCTCCGTAAGCGGCGACACCGCCTCCCCGGCCGGCGACGGCATTCCGAACCTGGTGAAGTACGCGATGGGTCTCGACCCCCGGACGCCGTCGAGGGACGCAATGCCCGGGGCCGCCATGGTGGACGGTCACCTGACCCTGAGTTACACCCGCCGAACGCTGGCGCCGGATGTTGACTACGTGGTCGAAGTGTCCGAAAACCTGCGTGACTGGTTTTCAGGGAATGAGTACGTCGAAGAGGTCGAGGCCAATGAGCAAGGAAGCCGGATACACGTAACCGTCCGTGACCGCGAACCGGCCAAGGGGAACACCAGGAGCTTCATTCGTCTGAGAGTCGTTCGTGACTGAACCGATTTCATCCGGTGTTCACACGAAAACGACAACCGTTTATTGACTTCGATAAGGCACTCTGTACCGTTCAGGTGATAAGGCCTGAAGATGATAACGCATACGGAAAATAGAATGAAGTGTCCTCGTTTAAACTCACGCTATCGCTCTCACGGCGGTTTCACATTGATTGAATTGCTTACTGTGATCGCCATCATCGGCATCCTGGCCTCGATCCTGATTCCGACGGTGAGCGCCGTTCGGGAATCGGCACGCAATGCCACCTGCGTCAGCAACGTACGTCAGATCGGCACCGGTATCATATCGGCTGCCATGGACAATAACGGACAGTTCCCTCGAATCGACCAGTACGACATCAACTGGAACATGGTCGAAGCACTCATGCAGGCGGTCGAGCCGTACATGGAGGAAGGCTTCGGTACCGGCGAGCACCCGGCCAACGCCAGCGCCGAACATGCGGTTGGTGTCTGGAGGTGCCCGACAATCATGTCGCAGCGCTTCATCCAATGGTCCTATTACCCGAACGGGGATATGTGGATGGAGAGTTCCGGGCGCATCGGTCGTTCGCTCGACGATCTCCCTGTTCCAACACGATTTCCGATGATCTATGACCGCGGTGTCGACAACATCTCGGATACTTCAACTTTTGGCGGCAACTGGCAACCGGGCACTCAATTGAACCCAAGAAGCGGTTGGCACTCCAACAATCGCATCAACGTCGCCTTTGCCGACGGAAGCGCCCGCGGCTACACCTACACGCGGGACTCTTCGGAAGAGTTCTACCAAATCCTGCAGGAAGCCGATCCGGATAACTGGGAATTCTAGCAGTCCGTCCCGGGGTTATTCCTTCGACAATCGGCGCTTTGTTCGGAGCGTTCGGCGGCCGGTGACTTTTACCGGGATTTCGCCGAACTGCTAAGCCGCCCGCTGCGACAAAGGGGCGGACCGATCCATGTTGACGATCTTCTCAGACAAGCCCTCGTCATTGCTTGCCCTCCCGAGGACGGCCGGGACTTTTTCCTCAAAAAATCAACTTACCCCCATTTAGCAGCTTCTCGAAATCAACTTCCAGGCAGCAACCGGCCTGGAATCGGCCTCTCCTGCCACGAGATGGGAGGGGTGATTGGCATTCGGGGGGGGTGGTATTAGCTGACAGCGTGGGCTCCTGCCAGCCTGCTCCCAAACACGCAGCGGGCCTGAGATCGTCGACTCCCGGCAGTCGTCTCATGGAATCCGTTCGATTAACGTTCAAGGCCCGGGATATATTGATAATATCTCACATCCTCCTATTGACCAAATTCTCAGTAATCAGTATACTATTGTCAGTCAATCTACAATGATTCAGAAAAACACAATGAACCGCCACACATCCTGTCGCTCGGCTTTTACATTGATCGAACTCCTTACCGTTATCGCCATCATCGGCATTCTGGCTTCTATCCTTATTCCGACGCTGGGTGCCGTACGCGAATCCGCCAGGAGTGCGACCTGCGTCAGCAACCTCCGTCAGATCGGCCTGGGGATGGTCGCCGCGGCCAACGACAATGATGACCGTTTTATCCATCTCCCGCGCAACCCCGATTCCAGTGACGGAAACTGGCCGTGGAATCCGATTGTCGCGCTCATGGTCACTCTCGACCCGTACATGGACAAAGGAGTCCAGACCGGCCTTTTCCCCGGAAACCCGACAGCCGAACACGCCATTGGAGTCTGGCGTTGTCCGACCCCTGAAGGCCAGCGGTTCCTTCAGTGGCCGTACTACCCAAGCGGATGGCTGTGGTCCGGCTCGAACAGCGAATACCTGGCCCTCGGACGTTCCGTCCATTCCATCGGCGTGGAACTCACCCGCTTCCCCTTGATCAGCGACCGCGGAAGCGACAATATTTCCGGTGGGGGAGGCCCCAACTTCGGCAGCTGGAGCCTCGGCGCCTCCGGATCCAGCGGATTCAACCCGCATGAGGGCTGGCATTCCAATAACCGCTTGAACGTCGCCTTCGCCGACGGGAGCGTACGCAGCTACACCTACGTACGGGGCGAGCCGGGTGACTTCGCGGATATTCTGACCGAGGCCCAGCCGAACAACTGGCCTTAGCACACGATCGAGCTTCATTCGCGATTCCGTACCCGGTTGGGCTTGTATAAGATTCCACCGGATTCCAGAAGCGACCTGCTAATAAATCCGATCCGCAGCGGGATCCTGATGGCCTGCCACCCCTCCGCAACGGCCTCCGGAAGCCGGACGACATTCGATCCCCTCCTGTTCGGCTATCTCGGCAACGGGTTCACTTTTCCCTTTAATTACCTCCGGCTTTTCAGCAGGCTGGGCGTTTTGCTGAACCAACATCAGACTGCCTGAGCCATGCTGAAAATCGATGAAACGCGGATCCCCGGGGAATTTCTTCCCGGCTTGAATGAAATCAGAAACGACTACGCCGACAGGTTCTCGACCGATACCGGCGAAAAACTGGCGATCCTTCGGGATGATACTTTGACCGAGGGGGAGTACCGCGTCGAACGGGACAACGGAACGATTACCGTCCGTACCGCCCGGAAGATTGACGCGTTCCGGGCACTCGGCCGGATCATGGGGGCGCTGGAAAACGGTCACGGCGATCTGAATTTTTCGGAAAAAACCGCCTTCTCCCTGCTCGGCGGCATGTATGATTTCTCGCGAAACGGGGTGGCCCATTTGCCCGGATTCAAAAAAATTCTCCGCCGGCTCGCTCTCATGGGGATCAACTCGGCCGGTCTGTATTGCGAAGACACCTACGAAATTCCCGGCGAACCCTTTTTCGGCTACTTGCGCGGCGCCTACACGCACGATGAGCTGAAGGAACTCGACGATTACGCGGACCTGTTCGGTATCGAGCTCTTTCCGTGCATCCAGACCCTGGGACACCTTGACCAGATTCTCCAGTGGCCGGCCTACGCCCATCTCAAGGATGCCGGCGGCGTCCTGATCGCCGGACACGATGAAACCTATTCGCTCGTGCGCAAGATGATCGAGGCCGCCGCCGCGCCCTTCCGGTCCAAACGGATGCACGTGGGAATGGACGAAGCCTGGGGAATCGGGTCCGGCGGCTACAAAAAGCTTTTCGGCGAAAAAAGCCCGTTTGAAATCCTGAACCAACACCTGGCCAAGGTACGGGAGATCTGTCTGGAAAAAGGGCTGAAACCGATGATGTGGAGCGACATGTACTTCCGGCTCGGATCCAGCGAGGGCGGCTACTACGACCGTGATTGCGTGATCCCGGAGGACGTCATTGCCGGCATCCCGAAGGACGTTCAACTGGTATATTGGGACTACTACCACACGGACCGCGACTTTTACGAGGAATGGATCGAGCGACACCGTCAACTCGGATCGGAACCGGTGGTCGCCTCCGGAGTCTGGACCTGGGATCATCACTGGACGGCACTCCCTTTCACCTTCACCACTGTGTCCGCCTGCATGGAGGCCTGCCGGAACAAAGGGGTGAGCGAGGTCTTTGTCACCATGTGGGGGGACGACGGGATGGAGTGCGATATCCATTCCGCGCTGCCGGGCATCCAGTATTTCGCGGACTACGGGTACAACGAGCGTATCGACCGGGAATCCTTGAAAACCAACTTCCTCGGCTCCTGCCGGGGCCGCTTCGAGGACTGGGTCAAGGCGAGCGAACTGGACCACGTCCCGGCGGTTCAGGAGAATAAGGACAGCCGCACAAACGTCAGCAAGTGGCTGCTCTGGCAGGATCCGATTCTCGGCCTGCTCGATCCAGAAGTCGAAGGCTTGAAGCTGGAGGACCACTACGCCCGGCTTTCAGAGGAACTTTTCGGGCTGATCGAGGGCAACGCCGAAGGCGACAGCCTCAGACGCGCCGCACAGTTGGCCCGGGTTCTCGCCCTCAAAGGCGGCCTGCGAAACGGCGTGGTGGAAGCCTACCGGGCGGGCGATAGAGCCGGCGTCAGGAACACCGCTGAGAACGATATTCCGGCCCTTGTGCACGAGCTCGAAGAACTCTGGCGACTGCACCGCAGGTTGTGGATGGAGAGCTTCAAGCCTTTCGGCTGGGAAGTCATCGAACAGCGTTACGGTGGTCTGGCCTTCCGCTTAAGAACGTTCGCCGACCGTCTGGCCGCCTGGGCCGACGAAAAACTCGACCGCATTCCCGAGCTGGAAACCAAACTGCAGCCCATCTACAAACTTGAAGGCGACCTCCCCAGCCTGCGGACAGCACGCGCCAAAACCGCGAGTTTCATCAAATAGCCGGGGACAACCCGCCAAACGGTTCCTGCATGTCTTCGTTTGTGTGGGTTCAAACCATCAAACTTCCTCAGAAACTCCCGCAAAAGCAGTTGACGCGGAAACCGCCATCGCTTTTGATTTCTACTTTCCCTCCATGGCGAGATAGCTCAGTCGGTAGAGCAGAGGACTGAAAATCCTTGTGTCCCCGGTTCGATTCCGGGTCTCGCCACCCTTCAGAGTCAACAAATTACAGAATGTTGGTTCTTGATTAAAAGATTCTTCTGTACCAGTTCTGTACGGCTTAAATTCCCCTCGGAGCCGACAGCCGGGCGCGTCAGAAGCTGGAGAAGCTGTACGCCGAGGCCCCGGATTATGAGGATGTGGCGGGACGATTGGAGAGCGAGCTGGTTCGGCTAAAATTACGCCGGCCCAATTGGTGGTCGCTTGACGGGTACAGGACTATTCGGCCTCTCCTAGAAGGGTGACTATCAAAGGATTGCCTTCCCTCCTGATAACACGCTAGAAACCTTGAACCGCCCAACGACCTCGTCCCCCGCAGCCGGATAACCATGGCAGATGCAACAACTGAAACTTCTCCCACCCACCGGAGCGGTATCCGCGATAACCGGACCCGGGGCTCCGTCGGGCAATTCCTCCAAACAAAAATCAAACCCGACGCATCCCTCGCCTTCGTCTCCGCCTACTTCACGATTTACGCTTGGGAGAAGCTGAGGGGTTCGCTGCAGGATGCCGGTTCGCTGCGCTTCCTCTTCGGAGAACCTCGATTCATCGGCTCCCTCGATCCGGAAAAATCCGAACGCCAAAGCTTCCGCATCGAAGACGACGACCTGGCCCTCGCCAACCGGATCGAGCAAAAACGCATCGCGGCCGACTGTGCCGCCTGGCTCCGGGACAAAGCCGAGATTCGCTCCATCAAGGAAGCCGGCCTCCTCCACGGCAAGATGTACCATATCCGCAACGGCCAGGAGGACGAAGCCATTCTGGGCAGCTCCAACTTCACCGTTCGCGGCCTCGGCCTGGCCGACTCCCGAAACAACATCGAGCTCAACCTTGAAGTCGACAGCCGCCGGGACCTCGGCGACCTGAAGGACTGGTTCGACCACATCTGGAACGACGACACACTGGTCACCGACGTCAAGGCCGAGGTTTTGGGCTACCTGGAAAAACTCTACGTCAATAACGCCCCGGAATTCGTCTATTACCTGACCCTGTTCCGTATTTTTCGCGACGAAATCGAGGGCCGGCTCGAATCCGACGAAAACCTGCGGCAAACCACCCTCCTCGAATCGGCGGTGTGGCAGAAACTGTTCGGTTTCCAGCGCGACGGCGTCAAAGGCGCCATCAGCAAACTCCTCAAGCACAACGGGTGCATCCTGGCCGACAGCGTGGGGCTCGGCAAAACCTTCGA
>PWMU01000029.1 GCA_003558065.1 Opitutia bacterium
CGGGGACCGCTTAATCACGCTAATTGAACGCTAAAACTTATGCTCTGTTAAAATGCTTAAGCGGATCCGCTGAATTTCTCGTTTTAAGCGTCAAATAAGCGTCCTTAAGCGGTTAATAGAACCAGAGCATAAGACCGTGCGCGAGTGCGCCGAACCAACCACCAATCCCCAATCACAACCCGTGCGGAAATCAATTGGAATCGCATAGGATTTTATTAAAATCTTCTTATCGCAAACCTTCATTTTTGATGGCTTCCTGTTTTGGCTTGTTTTTTGTTTGACGATTGAATTCCAACCCACTCAGGAGGGCATTTTCAAATTCTTGTATCCGGAAATTATTGACAAAGTTTTGGAACTATAGAATATACTTGGCGACGCCGACGATTTTGGGTTCTTCTTACTTTGGATTTCGTCAATAATGCTCCAATTCGTGCCTACAAACATCCGCTTGAAGATTCTCTATTTGAAGATGGAAGAAGGTTTGAATGGGAAAGAAAATGAACATAGGTCGGGTTGAATGAGTGTCAGGTTACATTTAAATATAGTCGCCACCGTTCAGGGGAGGACTTGAAAGCCGAAGGAATCACGGTCCGAATACAGGCGGTTAGAATCACCAAATCCAAATATTCAATCCTTTGACGTCATAAAACCATGAACATCGAACGTCGTGAATTCCTGAAAAAGCTGGCGGTCACTGCCGCAGGCCTTCGACTTGGCCATGGCTTTTCCTTTGCCGATACCACCGGGGATGCTTTGGGAGCCGTGCTTCCGCTCCGGCGCCTGGGCAGGACCGGAGAGCACGTGACTTGCCTGGGGGTGGGAGGATTTCACCTGGGGTGGGTCCGGGAGCACCGGATTGCCGAGGCGGTCATTGAAGCTGCGATCGAGGAAGGCGTCCGTTTTTTTGATACCGCGGAAAGCTATTCCAATGGATTGAGTGAAGAGCGATATGGTCGTTATTTGACCCCCAAATACCGAGACGAAGTCTTTCTGATGACCAAAACAAGCGCTAAAGATGTAGCCACTGCCCGGCAACACCTGGAAGGATCATTGGATCGGCTGAAAACCGACCGGATCGATCTTTGGTTGCTGCACGCGTTGTCATCTCCGGAAGACGCAACTTCGAGAATTAATCAGGGGCTTTTGGACTTTGCACTGGAGGCAAAAGCAGAAGGGAAGGTTCGCCACATCGGATATTCCGGACACGCGTCGCCGTATGCCCACAAGCGGATGCTGGAAGGCGGGGTTTCGCGCGAGGCCTTTGAGGTATGCCTGATGCCGATCAATCCCGTTGATGCCGGGGACCGGCACAGTTTTATCGAGGAAGTGCTGCCGAGTCTGGTTGATGCGGATTACGGGGTGCTGGCGATGAAAACACTCGCCGATGGGCGATTCTTCAGCAAGAAAGTCGTGAATGGGCGAATACGCTGGGAAACCGATTCTCCCATTGTTCCGGAAGTGCTGACCATTGAAGCATGTATTGAATTTGCACTCTCGTTGCCCGTTTCAGTTTTGATCACGGGGGCGGAGAATCCGGAATTTATACGTGAAAAGGCCGCCATGGTTCGCCGATTCGAAACGCTGGATGGAGCGGCACGCCTGGCCATTGTCGATAAAGTAGCCCGCTTCGCTGAAGCCGGCGACGTTGAATACTACAAAAGCCGGAGCCTTTGAGGTTGATTCATGAGCGTTTGAACTATTTACAGATTCACTCTCCGAATACGCCTGTCGTTACCCGTGCCCAAACACCAACCGGCACACCCTTGTTCCAATCGCCCGGCCCTGCGGACGTCATCTCGCTCAGCACAACGTGCCCGTCCCAAATAACTCAGCCCGGAATTTACCGGAATCCTGGGGTAGCTTCATCCCTTTGGGACGCTTGGGAAGCCGGTTTTTCACTCGACGCGCACGGGCTGGAATCGAGCGGACCCGTACAGGCTGTACGTCATACGGGTAGAAAAGACCCGTCCCATCCGTCCTTAGCCGAAACCTGAGCGCCGCGGCCACCTCCGCAGAACCCAGTGCGGGCTGAGATCGGATGGCGGGACGGGATGAAGGATGACGTTGCGGGCCCGGCCGGGTGCGGAAACGGCGAAGACGACTGTTGAGTCCGGCTGACACGACTGCTGGCCCCCTGCGTAAAATCGTGCCGAAGCGACTTTAATTCAGGAGGTTATAAATAATAGGAAAATGCTAATGAATCAATACAATTTTTTTACACCGGTTGGGGTAGTGTTTTCCCTGATTGAGGAGTACATGTTAAGCCTTCATCGGCGGGCATCTTCAAAACAAACAATAATCCGAAGTAGCGCGATCGATTTAAAGAGAGACAACATGAACAGAATGATAAGTACGACAATGAACAGCCGCCGCACTTTGGCAGCTGCCTTAGCAACAATCCTGGCACTGGGCGCGATTTCCGCCAATGCCCAGACCAACGACACCACAACCCAGAATTTGAGCATGGAGGTTGAGGCTATGGCCGTGATCGATGTTACCGGAGATCCGGGCGCATTGGTGATCTCGGCTCCGACTGCCGGCGGTGCGACTCCGGCCAACGCGACCGACAATACCACCTACGCTCGATACACGTCGGTCGTGGAAATCGGTACGCGGGCGATTACGGCTGGGCTCGATGTGGCGGCTCCCGCTGGGACCACGTTGACCTTGGAGGCGGTTCCGGGTACCGATGGAGGTGCTGCCGTAGGGGTGGTTACCCTGAATGATGCGACGGCCTCGGACATTATTACCGGTATCGGCAACGTCGCTACCGGTGAAGGGGATACCGACGGGGCACAACTCAATTATGTCCTTTCGGTTGACGACATCTCCCAGCTGTCTACAGGGACGACCGCTGCCGTGGTGACCCTCACGCTTACCGACGAGGCGTAAGCCACAGGGTACCCGATTGCAATCGGCAATCCTGTAAAGTGAATTCGCCGGCGGGGTTCCAATGGGGCTCCGCCGGTTTTCATTTCTGGAAGGGATATATCGGTCTTCGACGGGGCAAGACGCCTTTTGGAGGAAAAGAACTTCCGGTATCCCGTGACCGAGCAAAATAGAATAGGATAAAGGACCGTGCCCAAAACGGCACGCTACCCATCCAAATGATTGGCAATAATATTACGGACCGCCATTGCCTGGCGGCCGCGGTTTTGATTTTCGGTTTCGTTTTGATGACGGCGCCGCTTGACGGTGTCACGATCGACGCCACTGGCGATTGGGGGTTGAGTATTGGCCGGGAGGATCTGGCCGGCGGGGCCGGCAGCGATCTTCGGGAAAATTTTGAAAGCAGTCCGAACGCTTCGACCGTCGATATCGGCGATACCTCAGGAGGAACCTGGAGTGTTACGGTGCGGCGTTCCGGCGTCGAGTGGCCCGAGGAGGCCCGGATGTATGTCCGGCGGACTTCGACCGGAACCTTCGACGAAGATCAGACGATCAGCGGCGGAACGGCTTACCAGGAGATTACCCTGACGGACAGTTTTCTGTTCCAGGGAAGCGGCGACGGAAGCGGCGTAACGCTGCAGTATCGGGTGACCGGCGTATCGGTAAGCACATCGGCCGGAATTTATGATACGACCCTTCACCTCGAGATAACGGAATAAAGTAAGTGATCACAATGAATCGAATTTTTGCAGTTTTTATATTTTTAGTACTGGCGACCGCGCCGGCTTTTGCGGCGGTGTCGGTGACAAACGGCCTGGTGCGGAATCACACGGTTCAGCCGGGCGAAGCATTCGAGGGTATCGTCACGATCCGGAACTCGGGGAGCGGCACCGAAACCGTTCGTTTATACCAGACGGATTATCGTATCGAAGCGGGAGGAAAGCGTTTCTTTGAGTCTCCGGGAACAAGCGAACGCTCCAACGCCGGATGGGTTTCGCTCACGCCTTTGGAAGTGACCGTGGTTCCCGGCGAGACGGCATCCGTCGTGTATCGCGGTACCGTGCCGGTCGACGCCGGCCTTACAGGGAGCTTCTGGAGCATGATTATGGTCGAGCCCCTGGCCGAGGCCCAGCCGGAGCGGGAGGAGGGCAAGGAGCAAATCAGTATGGGGATTCGTACCGTATTGCGCACGGCCGTACAGGTGGCGACCCATATCGGGGATTCCGGTTCGCGTGATCTGACAATTCTCAACGTGAGCCTGGCGAATGAAAAGGGAGAGGTATTTCTGGTTCTCGACGTTGAAAATACCGGGGAACGGGTTCTCAGACCGGCTGTGGAGGCGGAACTTTACTCGGGCGAGGGCGTGCCGGCGGGACGGGTTGAGAGCGACGTCAAACGAATTTACCCGGGAAGTTCCGTACGCCACAGACTGAACCTCTCGGACGTGCCGGTCGGTCGGTATCGCGCACTGGTGGTTTTGGATAACGGGGATGACCACGTGTTTGGGGCGCGCTACGATCTCGAAATTCAACCGTAACATTTTTTATGGTGTGGCTTTCATGGCTGCACTGGTCGTTTCGGAGGTTCAATCCGTCGAGCATTCGGGGTCGATCCAGCTCCGAAATACGGTGGCCGGCGTGGTGACCTCCGATCCCGGGCAGACCGTGAATATCGGTTTTCTCGTCGAGAATCGGGGCGATCGGAAACGGGAACTGATCGAGGAACTGGTCCTGCCCGACGGTTGGAGGAACCTCGTTCCTGCGGAAGCGGCGTTTACGGTGGCGCCGGGAGCACGGGAGCTGAGGCTGTTTGCCGTACGGATTCCCGCCGGAGCCTCCTCCGGGTTGAGCGAGGTGGAGTATTCGGTAAGAACGGCGGAGGATTCGGTTCTTCGCGACACGGTTTCGAGGACGGTGGGCGTTGCGGGGTTGCTTCGCCTGGAGCTGACGGTGGAGAATCAGCCGCGGTCCGTTATCGCAGGAGGGAGCTACGAGGCGGTCTTCCGGGTGGCCAATCTCGGCAACGCCGCAATGGAGGTCGATGTTGAGGCAAGCGGAAATCCCGATTATCCAATCGCGGGAGTTCCGGAAGCGTTTGGACTGGCGCCCGGGGAGTCGCGGCTCGTGAAGTTGCAGGTGTCGACAGAGGGCGAAGGAATCCGGAAACGGCGGCATTTCCTGCAGGTTCAGGCGACGGGGGACGCGGGGCAACGAGGGGAGGCTGCGGCCCGGGCGGCAACATCGGTCGACGTGGACCCCGCGGCGGTTGCGGTCGCGGACCCGTATCACCGGATTCCCGCGCGTTTGCGGGTCATGGGAGGCTACGACGACGACCGCGGAGGCGGGATGCAGGCGGAGCTTTCGGGGGCGGGGGCGATTGACGAAAGCGGGCTCCGCGGTGTCGACTTCCTCTTCCGGAGTCCGGGGGCCGAGGGTGTCGGGGGCGTGCGAGGACGCGAGGAATACCGCTTCGATTACTATGACGAATCGTGGGACATGGGAGTGGGGGACCGAACGTTCTCGCTGTCTCCTCTCACTCAAAGATTCGGATACGGGCGAGGCGCGGAAGTGAACGTCTATCCCGGTGACACGGGACTGGGCGCGTACCATCGGCAGAGTCGCCCCGGCCAACCGGACCAGCGCGAGAGTGGAACCTACCTGGCGCACGATCTCGGGCTTTTCAGTGTGAAGGGAAACTTCCTGCAACGTACGGCCGATATCAGAACGGAGGCAGGCGACGTCCGGGACCGTCTTTACAGCGTGGAGGGCCGGGTCCGTCCGCAGGCGGGACCGGAGGTCGGCGTGGAGGTCGCGCACGGCGAGCGCCGAACAGACGTTTCACGGGCTGATTACGCCGTGCGCCTCGATGTGCAGGGACGAGCGGGCGACGATGTCTATTATACGCTGGAGAAGGTCCATGCGGGAAGCGACTTTTTCGGCGAATACCGCGATATGAGGAACCTGTACGGCGCCCTAAGGTTTCCGCTTTACGGCCGACTCCGGGGCAACGCGTCGTACCGCTGGTACCGGATCAATCTGGATCAGGATCCCGAGCGCCGTTCGACGGCTCCCCGGGAAGTCAACTACAGAACCGGGGTGTCGTACCCGTCAGCCTTCGGAACCCGATTTACAGCGGATTTCAGGCGGCGCGAAAGGATGGATCTGATCGACCCGGAAGAGACCGATTTTGAAGTCCACTCCGTTGAATTGGGAGTCAATCATCGCTTCAACAGGTGGGGATTCCGCGGCACGGTCGAGGGGGGGATCATCGAGGACCACACCATGGCCTCCGAACGCAGTCCGCTCGAACGCTACAGCGCCTATCTCGATTTCTTTCCGACGAATGGTCAGCAATATTCGGCCTTCGGTCGGACCGGACACGATGCATTTCTGGCGGATCCGGGAAGGAGCCAGAGCGTCGGCGTTTCCGGTCGATGGAAATTCACGAGCAGCGTAACCGCCCGCGCACGGTACTCGCGGACCTGGACTGCTTCGGACCGCGAGTTCGAGCGCGGCGCTGCCGGCGTCGGCTACCGCATGCCCAACGAGCATTTTGTGGAACTGGACGGTCAATGGTCCAGGGAGGCGACGAGCGGCGAGGAACGCGCAGGCGTATTCGTATCGTACACGATCCCCTTCGGAATTCCCGTTCGGAAGAAAAAGGGGCTGGGGGGCCTTCAGGGAAGGGTCGTCGAGAACGGAGAGCCGCTTGCCGGGGCGGTGGTCACGGCGAACGGAATTGCCGCCGTAACGGACCGAAACGGACGTTTCGAATTCACCGGACTTAAGGAGGACGTTTACACAGTACGGCTCGATCAGCGATCGATCCCCAGCCGTTGGACGACAGCCGAACCGATGCCGAAGGTGGTGGAGATATTCGAGGGAGAAACCGCGGAAGTGAATATGGAGGTGGTCGAGACCGGCCGGATCTTCGGGCAGGTAGTCCGATACGAGTTTGAGGACGAACCGATTTTCAGTGACGATGACGGCTCTCTGAATCCAGAGGAAAGCGAACGCCCTTCAATTCGCGATGCCGGAGGTCTGGCGGGCGTGCGCGTTGAGATACGGAGTCCGCGCAAGACGCGATCGACCATTACCGACGAAAACGGGCGGTTTGAATTCCAGCAGTTGCGGCCCGGTCCCTGGAGCGTGCGCGTAGCACCGGTGGAACTGCCCCCCCACCACTCGCTGGCTCGCGAGGAAGTCGACGTTACTCTAAGGCCGGGCGGAGATGAGCTTATTCTTATGCGGGTCATCCCTCGCGAGCGAAGGATCCGTCTGATCGATGAGCAAACCGTCCGCTAGTCAGTCATTATCCGAACGGAAATTCGGCAGAGCCTTTTGAGACTGCCCTCGTTCTGGATGGTACGATCCGAGGACATCGGGTTTTTGTTTTTCCAGCGCCGAGGCCACCGCTCTCTCCCGGGGAGTGAGTTTTCCTTCCAGTTCGACCCAATCGATCATCCGCAGGGCTTCGCCGGCCGGATCATCCCGGTCGTCGGCCGGGAGGTCCGCCAGGGTCATGGGCTCCCCACCCTCGGAGCTGACCAGGTGTTCGGCCGAGACCGTCCGGGAGCGGCCCCGGATCAAGGTCATCGTTCCCAGGACATCGGTGGTGCGGGATCCGGTACTGCGGCGCCCGGCCTTCATGAGCTGGACCGTGTAGTGGGCGATGTTTCCGGGAGTCACGGTCTTGCCGCCCGCCGCACACCGGCTCAGCATCCCAGCAGCCATTGCGATCGCGTCCTGGCGCAGTTCTTCGATGTCCTCGGTGCCGACCGGAGAGACGGAGAGGGGGAATCAGTAAGCCAAGACTCCCTCAAAAATCAGAAAAGCAATGAGCCCACCGACCCCGGCAAGCAGTGAAACCACCTTTCCCAGAGCGGCCAAAGGTTCAAGCCCGCGAATCGGGGAGCAGAAAAAATGGAAAAACAGCAGCAGGGAGGTGCCGAAGCAGGCAGTGGCCAGGGCCGTGGCTGGAGAGCCTGTATAGTGATGGAATCTCCCCATTCTCCAATTCCACCACAGGATTTCTCCGTGGCCGAAGGCGTTGACCGCGTAAAGGAGGGGGAAGGCGGGTAAGACGATACCCAGGAGTAACCGGTTCAGCAGGCCTCCGGATGCCGGCGCGCTGAGGCGGTCTCCGACCTCGTGGGGATGCCAGAGTAGCCAAAGAACCATTCCCGCAGCAACCAGCATCCCCAGCATTATGAGGATAACCAGCAGCATCTGCAGGGGAAGTGGTATTGAGGTAGTCGGGGATGCCGCTATCATGAAGGAAAGGGAGGATCGGCGCGTAACGGTGGTGGCATTGAGCCTGCGATCCGGGTGGGAGGCATGTAAATCGATTCAGACTGCGGAAGCAAGAGCGGGCTCGGGGGAGAGGCCCGGGAATCGCAAGTCTCACCTTCCCGTAGCTTCGGTCCCTCCAAGCCACGCACCCGAGATTGTCTCCAAATCCTCCGCCATAACTTCGGCCAGCCACTCGGGACCAATCCCTTCGAGTCGTTTCCGGAGAGAGACACAAAGTGGCTCGGGGGATCCGACCGAGAAAAACCGGAGGAGGGCGGTGAACTCGTCGGCGCCTTCGCCCAGAGGGAGCGCAGCCGTTTCCCCGAACGTCCCGTGAGCCCATCCGTGGGGCATGCCGGAAAGGCCGGTCTCCGGGTGAGATGCGACCCAGAGCAGGCGGATGAGGGCGCCCCGGAGCATTCGTGCCCGGGGACTTCCCACCGGGCCGATCCCCAGCCACCCGGCCCTCTTTACCTCTGCGATTGCGACCTCGAGGTTTCCGGCCGCGGCCCGCCAGAGCAGGTAGCGCTGCGGGGCCGGCCAGGTGCCGGCCCGGTTGAACCGGGGACGAAGGAAGCGAAGGAGTTCCGCCTCCCGTTGGAGGGCGGCCCGTTCGTTGTCGCACACCTCGATCTCGACCGAGACGGCGTTGGCGACCAACCGGATCTGGCGGCGATTCTTACCGCCCGGGTTGGCGACGCGGTACGAGGCCAACCGCCGGCGCAGGTTTTTTGCTTTGCCGACATAGAGAACCTCTCCCCGGGCATCCAGCATTCGGTATACACCCGGCCCGGTGGGCAGGTTCCGGAAAAACTCCGTCCCGAGGCGCTCGACAAGCGGGCGGGGATCCGGAAAGAGAAGTTGCTGGACGGCGGCCACCCTGGAGAAGAAAACAGGTGCCGTCGAAAACATCGAGACCGATCCTTTCGATTGAGGCACAGGGTTGCGCCGACCGGGGAAAGCGACTGGGGGCGCAAATGGGGATGTTTGGGGGGCGGCTCCGTCTGAGTGCCGAGGTTTTTCGCGCGTGGTCCCTCCACTTTTCTTTGCCCCCTCCTTGGAAAGGACTATCCTGAAGGCATGAGGGGGAGAACCGGCAAAAGGGGTTCCGGTAAGAGGGTGGCGTGGCGGCGACTCCGGGAAGCCCTCCACTGGATTGTTCTGCTGGGAGTCCTTGTGTTGACCCTGTCCGTCCAGGACGGGTGGACCTTTTATGGGAGGAATCCGGCGGCTATTGGACTGGCGGTTTTTATCGGGGTTTTCGGGGCCGTTATCATCGTATTGTGGCAAAAAGCGACCCCGGGAACGCGCCGCAAAGTAACCCTTGGAGCTCTGGGTTTGAGCGGGATCGTCCTCCCTCTCTTGGCATTCGATACTCTTCGCATATCCGTGGATTTGATCCGGATTACGAGTTTTTACCCTTCGGATGAGAGGAGTATGACGTTTCTTTTATATGTACCGACGGCAGCGGGACTGGGTGCGATTGTCGTGACCGTGGCGATCTGGGTGTGGGTCTGGCGGATATTGAGGCAGCAGGGACGCGAGTCGACGGGCAGCCTTGGAGCGAAATAATCTGAGGGGCCATGTCGAGTGTGGCGATTGGTGGGGGAGCGAACGAGACGGCTTGAGCACAGTAGAAATCCACCAGTAGGCATTGGATGTTTTAGAGGGTCGCCCCGTTCGTTTCCGAGGTGCCTCCGAAAATATATAGTCCATCTTTTTTCACGAATTCCTTCGTCAAGGACGTGCCGCCCGGAACTATCCTCCAGAATTTTTCCGCCTCCACTTTCGTGGTAACATCGAGGTAGTTCTTCCGGATGATAGCCTCTGAGTTTCCGGCTTGAAGGGCCGCGTCGCCGACCGACCTGAAGGCGCCGACCAGCATCGAAATAAAGGTGTGCCGGAGGAGGTCGTGGGTAAGGTCAAATTTCTTCCGGACAGCCATTCGCATTTCCCGAAACCGTCTGGGGCGAATTCCTGCAAATAGAGCCAACGCAAAGTAGGGGATAAGACATCCTAGCTTTCCCCAATGATCGCCGTTACGCGTGCTTTCACCTTTATATTCTTCCAAAAAGGACATCAACGCCGCTGCCTTCTCGGCCTTTCATCATAGTAGGAGCGGTTCTACACTGCGAGCCCCCCGTTGGAACGACTTTCTTGTCCGCCGGATGATGCCCTGATGGTTCGGCACCGTTTACTCCCGGGCATGGTCATCCGCCCGTACGACAACCGCGCTGCGAACCCGACGCGCCCCCTCCGGGTCAAACCGGCTGTTGTCCGAAGGGTGATTGACGATTCCTCTGCCCCGGACCCACATGCTCGTGGAACCGCCGCCGTCGAGATTCAGCGCGTCGACACACCCCAGCTCCTTCATGAAGTTTGCCAGTTGCTCGAGGGTCATCCCTTCGGCGTGGTCCACGTGGCGGCCGTCGACCGTAATCAGAACGGCCGTCCGGTCCGGAAGCAGACCGACAGCGGTGCGCGGATGCCGGCGGCCGGCATGGCGCTCCTCCCTTGCGGACTCGAAAGTAAACAGGGAAGCATGAAGCTCGCCATTCTCGATCAACCGGTGACCGCCCGCCAGTGCGTGCCGCACTTCGGGCCAGTCGTCCGCCCAGCTTTCTCCTTCCCGATTCTTGAAATGCCAGGCGTTGTCTTCGTCGATCCCCAGAGCGGCGCCGCCCACGAAGCGGAGTTCTTCCGGTTCTTTTTTAAGAAACGGCTGGACTTCGCCGTCGACTTTGAAAATGCCGGAATTTGTCGAGGCCGGTCCTCCATGGCCAAACCCGCCGTTTGTGGCGGCAATGGCACCGGAAGGTTCGGCGAATTCCGGAATAGGAGCCGCCCGCCAGCCGAAACGCCCCGCCGCCTCAAACCGCACAAGAACGCCTTCCTGATCGAGGTTGACCCGAAGGACACTGACAAATTGAGGAACGCCGAAAAGCTCCTCGAAATGGGCTTGAAACAACTCGACACCCGGCGCAAGCTCTTCACGGTCCCATGAGGAGCTGCCCAAGCCATAATCGGATTCCGAATACGAAGCGTCTGCCCAACGCGTTCCTGCGGCCACGGCCGGAATAACCAGAAACGAAATAATGGCGATACGGTAAAGGTTCATAATGAAAGTTCCGGAGTGAATGTTGCGTGTCGCTGGCGAACAGGGATTGAACCGTCATCGCCGGGACAAGGTAGAGGTTGTTCGGAAAGGCTTTCACCTCGCCGTAACTGCAATCCCGGACACACCCCACCATGCTGGCGCATGGTCCCCCTCTCTCAAGAGGGGAATATTGAAAAAGTCCCCTCTAAAAAGGGGGGGGACCGCTCGCCAGAGCAGTGGGGTGTGTCTCTGAGCCGCTTGAAAACGCAACTCGTCGCCAGATATACCGTTTCGAGCACGTTCAAGTTAATCTTCAACAACTCGCAAGCGCATGAATCGACGGTCATTGTCGGCTACCGGAACTGTGTCGCGAAAGAGTAGGATCGAGCGTCCCTCTTCGTCGGACGGGGCCTCTGTTACGAGCTCGACCGTTTCCGCACTCCAGTCCAGCAGGTCATCCGAAGCTTCGACCACATAAGTGATCCCGCCGGGAGGGGCGGTTGGCCGGGTAAAGATCAAGGTCTGAAACGCAGCGGTTTCAAATCCGATCGTCTCATCCTCGGTCTCGACAAGCCGAAGCGCTACGATACCGTTGTTTGCCGGCATGGCGAATATGCGATCCTCGGCAAAAGCCACGCCGCCCAGACCCGAAGCGGCGCCCGGATTGGGGGTGGGCATCGTGAAGGAAACAAGTGGCGTGTTCTCCACACCCTCTTCGAGAGCGCCGATATCGTAAAGGTAGAGGCTCGAGGTCGCAAAAGCGAATCCGCCCAGAAGGTTCTCTTCCGTTTGAATGTCGATCAAGCTCATATCGAGGAGAACGTCATCGACAGGATTGCCGTCGAGTAGGCCGAATGAGCGGACGAGAGAAGCGTCGCCGGACTGGAGATCGTAGGAGACTTCATGCACGGCGACCTCTCTCCGCGTCCCCCAGAAGCGATTTTCGGCCCCGAAGGCGGTGCCGATGCCCATGGGAGCGATCCCGGGTGTCAGCGGGGTCGGGGCGAACGCCTCCATGTCACCGTCATCCGGATGCAGAAGTGTTTGTTGCGAATCGGCGCCGGAATGGGAAAGAACAAGAACCCGCGTGCCGTCGCCGGCTCCGCTCACGGCAATATTGTCTCCCCAGCGACCACCGTCTTCGGCGCCCGGTTCGCCTGTATAGACTTCGATGGGTGCCGCATCCTCTTCCGCCCAGCGATAGAGCCGATAGGGGGTACTGGCGGCGTCCGTGGTGAGATTCCCGGCATAAATCGCGCCGTCGTCCGCCACGCCGATCGTATTCAAGTCGAACGTACCGCCGTCGATGCCGCTTACATCGAGAAAGCCGAGGTGGTCTCCCGTTTCCCCGTCCAGTATCGCCACATTGAGCTCGCCTCCCGCGCGGCTGACAATATAAACATTTCCGTTTACGGGATTGTAATCCATACCGCGTTCGGTATTGCCGCTTGAGGGAAGGTAATCCCGTTCACCGGCCTGTAGCATCCAGAGCGGTTCAACAAACTCGTCGCCGGCGCCTGCCGGGCTTTGATCGCGGGCCGGAACGTGCGGGTCGAGCCCGAGAGCGAACTTGACGAGGTTGAACAAACCGTCGCCGGCCGGAGTCGCGCCATTGGCGGCATCGCCCTCATTCTCTGTCGTGCCGAAGTGCGTCAACCGCCAGCTTTCGAGCTCGGTCAGCTCCGTCATTTCGTACGCCAGAACGCCATTGTTCCCGTGCATCACGTAAAGAAACCCACCGGCGAAGGCGAGATCCCCCGTACTCCCCCCCGGGCTGGAGTTTTGCGAGGGCAACTCCCGCACGTCGAGCGGCTGGTTCTCCTGTCCTTCTTCAAGGGAATCGATATCGTAGAGAAAAAGTTCGAAGGTTTCCTCGCGCACTCCCGCCAGCAGGTTCGCGTCCGGATCGACCGCGATCGGACCGATTTCCACGAGCGCCGGGTCGACAACGTCCTCGCCCTCCATTCCGAAGGATCGCAAGAGGGTGCCGCTTCCGCTTCCAAGGTCGAACGCGATCTCGTTGAGCGCGGCACCGCCCCGTCCGCCGTGGGTCCCCCAAAAAACGTCCCCCGCGCCGAAGGCCGAACCCAGGCCCATCGGTCCGATGAACTGCTGAATCCAGGTATCCGAAAAAGAATCCATCGATCCACCGGAAGGCGTCAGCACCGTCGCATTGGAATCCGCCGTAAACGAGTGCGACAGAATCAGTACCTGAGTGGCCTCGCCCGCGCCCCGAACTGCAATATTGTCGCCCCATCGTTGCCCCGGCTCGAACCCGGGATCTCCTGAATAAACCTGGGTTGGCGAGGCGTCTTCATTCGCCCAGCGATAGAGGCGGTAGGATTCGTTGGCCGCATTGGTCGTCAGATTTCCGGCATAGATCGCTCCATCGTCGGCCACTCCGATCATGTTCAAGTCGAACGTGCCGCCGGATATGCCGGTGACGTCCAGTTCCCCGACGTGGTCGCCCGTCTCGGCGTCGATGACCGGAATCGCAAGCCCGTCGGCCCGGCTCACGACATAGATGTTCCCTGTCGTGCCGCTGTACGCCATCCCGCGCTCGGTGTCGTCCGCGGTCAGGTAGTCGCGATCGCCGGGAAGCAATTGCCAAACGGGCGACAGGTTGACGGGCTCTTGAGAAAGGACTGAAACAAAAGATGAGAGAGCGAAAACAGCCGTCAGGGCAGTGAGGTGTGTCGTGTTCATAAGATAAGCCTGGTTGTGGGTGATGGCCGGTAGGGGCTCGAATTTCTAAAACAAGAGCAAGATTCTCGGCGCGGGTCA
>PWMU01000061.1 GCA_003558065.1 Opitutia bacterium
CCAGCCTCGCGTGCGACCTCTTTCATGGTCACCGGTCGGCCGGAAAAATCCCTGTCGGCGTCAGCGTTCACGGTTCGATTGTTTAACTATACTCCCCGTCATCAAGTTTTTCCAAAACAGTGACTATCCCGTGGTTGTGGCGACCGGGTTTATCCCGGGAGATCCCAGGACCCGGAGAATCGGGGGATAAACCCCCTCGCTACGAAGAAATCCGAAAACCTGGCGACGGGGAGTATAAATACGGTCACACCTCGGTATCGCCTTGTCACGCGTCGGCCGCGAATAATGTGATATCAGGGACGACTTTTCTTGCGAATTCGCCGTCTTTCCACACAACGGCTTGCAGGAGCGGGTTTATCCCGGGTAGGTCGCGGGCGACAACCAAGAACGGCGAATTCCGGTTGCGCCTCCTCCGATCCCGAGCCAGATTCGCGACAACATTCCGACGATTATGCCCATTCATCTCCCATCCTTAGCCCGGAGATCCCTCAACCGCCGTGAATTTTTGACGACAGGAGCAGCGGCCCTCGCGGGGTGGCTGTTGATCCGGCCCTCGATCTCCGCCGATACCCGCGAGGTCGATCCGAACTACTTCGTCCTGCCGGCCGACACGCACGTCGACGGAGACCCCGAACGAATCTCCTGGGGAATCAACATGGCCGAAAACCTCGAGGAGGTCATCCAAAGAGACCGGGGCCTCACGGTTCCGGTCCTCGTTGCGCCTCGCGATTTCAACAATTCAAGTTGCGCGGCGATTGATTCGGTTACGCCGGTGAGGTAACGGTGGGTTCGAGTGGTTTCGGCTGGCGCCGGCCAGCTCGGCGCCGGGGTGAAAACGAACCGCGTTCGAGCCCCGGGGCCGCGATTAACGCCGACCCGACACATCAATCCCATAAAAAATCATGACCAGAACCGAGTCATCTGCTTTCACGTTGATCGAATTGCTGACGGTAATCGCCATCATAGGCATCCTCGCGGCGATCATGATTCCTGTAGTGAGCACCGTACGGGAAAGCGCCCGGGCCGCCCAATGCACCTCGAATATCCGGGAGAGCGGCAACGCGCTCATCGCGCTCGCCCTTGAGAACGACGGCGTGCTGCAGGTTTTTCACCGGGGCGGACGGGGTTCGGACGGGCTCACGTGGGCGAACCAGGTCGAGCAGTCCGGATTGACCGGTGCGCGCGAGATTTTCTTTTGTCCTTCGGCCGAGCACGGACTCACCGATCTCTACGCCCACGAGGGAAATCCCGACTCGGGCAGTTGGGCCTGGCGCACCTACGGGATGAACATGGTGGACGAGGTGTACGGTCAAGCGATCGACGGGTCGGATCTTCCGCGGGGCTTCGGCGAACCGGTGCCGGTCAACCAGTGGCGGATCAACATCGATAACGTACGGGACCCCTCGCATTACTGGTTTCTGGCCGACTCGATCTACAATTCCCCCGATATCTGGCGGCCCCGGTTCCGGATCGACGAGCGCGGTCCCGGCGGCCGGGGCTCCCTTCACCTGCGCCATCCGGGAGACCGGGCCAATGTGTTCTTTCTCGACGGCCATGTCGAAAGCGCCGATGCCGCCCGACTGGCGCAGCTCGGTATGGAGGGGGGGCACCTGAAGAATCCCGGGCAGACCATCGACTTTCCGAATCCCAATTGATTGAAGGGATCCCTCCGCGGGGAGTGAACTCAAACCAGCCAATCCAACAAACGCTTAGCTGACTTATGTACCGCAAACCCACACTCTATTCCACAACGGCTTTAAGCCTGGGAGCGGCGTTGCTGTTTGGCACGCCGGTCCTCGCCGAGGTCGAAAGCGTCGACGCTCCGTTCACCCTGGATTTCGGAACGGCTGAAACCCAGGACGGCGGCGAGGGGCTTCTTCAGACGCCCTCCGAGGATGCGTTTCTGCTCCAGGACGACAGCTTGAGGTACCGGCCGCTCTCGGATGACTTTGTCTCGAGCAGCGCCATGGCCCAGGTCGGGAATTACATCGAGCGGCAGGACTTTGTCCTTGAATCGGAAATGACCCTTGCCGCGCTGCCGCAGGTCGGCGAAAACCGGGTCGGGTTTGCGGTCCTGGGCGGTCCGCACGATCCGGACGACGCCCCTTTCGATACCGCGGACGACCAGGGGTTTTACGGGGTGATGTGGTTACCGGCCGTCGATGGGGAAACGTCTGAGCTTCGCATTCGGGAAGGTTTCAGTGGTTCCGATCTTGCAGTCGAAACCTGGGAAGGACGGCATCCGAATGCCGGCGACACCGGCGAAGGGGTGGGCGAGGCTTACGAGGTCGAGGTCGAGGGAGAATTCGACGACACCGGGGTTTTGGTGCTGACCTTCACGCTGACCGACCAGGCGGGCCATTCCCAGAGCGTGTCCGCGGTGATTTCCGAGCCTTTCGACGGCGACCTCTTCGGCCTTGGCGGGAACATCGCGAGCGGGCCGGACGGCCCTCCGGAATTTGATTTTCACGACCTTTCCATGGAAATCGGCGAGGAGCCGGGTCCCGTGGTGGAAGATCCGACGATCGGGCGGCCTTTCAGGTTGGTTTTCGGTTCGGACGACGGCCGCGATTCGGGCGAAGACTTCGCCAAAAACGTCGAGGACGACTGGTCGCTGATTCCGGAAGCTCTTCGCTTGTCCACCGGGGCCGGATCGTTTCATAACTCGCTGGCGACGTCCCGGGTGCTCAACTTTGAGCCGGGGGAAGACTTCTTTCTGGAGAGCCGGATCACCCTGACGAATCTCGAGGGACCGGAAAGCGCGAGCCGGGTCGGATTGGTGCTCTTTGGCGACAGCGATCGCGAGGTGTTCGATCCCGACGACGACGGGACGTTCCATACCGCGCAATGGATTCCCAACGACGGGGGGACGTCGAGCCTGGTGGTCCGCGAGGGAATGAACGGAGCCGAAGTGGCGCGGGTTGATTGGGAGGAAACCGACGGTTTTCCCGCGTTTCCGTCTGCGGAAGAACCCGAAGCCGGTATCGGCGACAGTTACCGAATCGAGTTTCGAGGAACCTACGGCGACGGAGGCGAACTGGAGTTCAAGGCCGTTCTTACCGATGAGCGCGGCGGTTGGGCGGCCGCGTCAGGGGTGATCCAGGATCCGCCGGAGGGAAACCGGTTCGGCTTCGGCGCCCGGCACCGGGGCGAGGAAAATCCGGGTTGGGAGTTCCATTCGCTGACTTGGACGAACGACGCATGGAAGGTGGATTACGAGCCGCTCGAAGCGCCGTTTACTCTGGACTTCGGCACCGGTGGGGAGCAGACCGGGCTCGGACCGCTGCTGCTGGCCGGCCGCCCTCAGGATTGGGGCGAAGAGGGCGACGCCGTCCGCTTCGCCTCGGTCGCCGGGAGCCCGGACGATCCCGGCTTGAGCTGGACCAACAGTACGGGCGTCGTCGCCGTGGAAAACTACCGGCCGGGACAGGATTTCTTCCTGGAAGCCGACGTCACCCAGGTGCGCTACGGGGGCGGGGACTGGGAGCGCTTCGGCTTCCTGGCCCTCGGCGGGCCGCACAGCCTCGAAGAGCCCCTTTCGCCCGGGGAAGGCTTCTACAAGATGCTGCTGATGCGCGGACAGCTCCGGCTCAACGACCAACCCGGCGGGATCATCGTCCGGGAGGATTGGGAAGGCGCGTACCGCGACGACCCCATCAGTTTTCACATCGAAGCGTCCGGGGTTTACGACGAACTCGGCCGGCTGGAGCTCAGTTACACGTTTACCGACGATCAGGGGCACTCCCAGACGCTTTCGACGGTAATCGATAACCCCGTCTACGACGGGAACCTCTTCGGTTTCTTCTTCCGTGACCGTTACGACGACGCTTCCCCTCCCGCCTACGATATCGAGAACTTTTCGGTGACCCTCGGCGAGGAGCCGGATCCGGAAGAGCAGGATCCGGTGGTCGGCTGGCCTTTCGATTATGCCTTTGGTACGGACGTGGGCCGGGACGACGACGCGGATTTCATGCGGAACATTTCCGGCGACTGGTCGCTCGAGCCGACGGCGCTGCGCCTCTCCACCTCGATCGACATCGCGCATAATTCATTGAACACAACACGGGTGGGCAATTTCGAGCCCGGTGACGACTTCGCCTTGCGTTCGCGGATGACCTTGAGCGACCTCACAGGCGGGCAGACCGCGGCCCGCGCGGGATTGGTGCTGTTCGGGGATGAAGAAGGCTTCGACGCCGAAGACGACGCCACCTTTTACACCTTCCAACTGCTTCCGAACCCGGCCGGCGAGCCGTCTATCGCGGTGCGGCAGGGAATGGACGGAGCCATCGTGGCGGAGACCTCGTTCGACGAACCCGACAACCCCCCGGATACCCAGCCGGGCACGACCTACACGTTGGAATTCCGCGGGTTTTCCGAGGAAGACGATCTCCGTTTCCTGGCCGTCCTCACCGACGAAAACGGTGGGAGCGCAACGGTCTCGGGCGTAATCGACGAAACGTTGGACGGAAAAAACCGCTTCGGTGTCGGGGCCCGGCATGCCGAAGCGGACGAGGCGGTGTGGGACTTCCATGATTTCAGTATGTTCGACGCCTGGAAGGTGGACTACGAGCCGCTCGAAGCGCCTTTCACCCTGGATTTCGGCACCGGCGAGGAGCAGACCGGGCTCGGACCTCTGTTGTTGGCGGAGCGGCCGCAGGATTGGGGCGAAGAGGACGACGCCGTCCGCTTCGCCTCGATCGCCGGGAGCCCGGACGATCCCGGTTTGAGTTGGACTAACAGTACGGGGGTCGTGGTCGTGGAAAACTACCAGCCGGGACAGGACTTCTTCCTGGAAGCCGACGTCACCCAGGTGCGCTACGGGGGCGGGGACTGGGAGCGCTTCGGCTTCCTGGCCCTCGGGGGGCCGCACAGCTTGGAGGATCCTCTTTCGCCCGGCGAAGGCTTCTACAAGATGTTGCTGATGCGCGGACAGCTCCGGCTCAACGACCAGCCCGGCGGGATCATCGTCCGGGAGGATTGGGAAGGCGCTTTCCGCGACGACCCCATCACCTTTCACATCGAAGCCTCGGGGGTTTACGACGAAGCGGGCAACCTGGAGCTCAGTTACACCTTCACCGACGACGGGGGGCACTCCCAGACGCTTTCGACGGTGATCGAGGATCCCGCCTACGACGGGAACGTCTTCGGTTTTTTCTTCCGGGATCGTTACGACGACACTTCACCTCCGGCCTACGATATTCAGAACTTTTCCATGACCCTCGGCGAGCCCCCCGAACCGGAGGGACCGACATTCGCCGCTTGGCAGGAGGAGCACTTTACCGAAGCCGAGCGCGACGATCCGGAAATCGGGGGTCCCGAGGCGGCACCGGCGGGCGACGGCGTGGCCAATCTGCTCAAGTACGCCTTCGGGCTGGATCCGTTCGCGCCTGTGAGCCTGGCGGACCTGGTGGAATCCGAAGTCACCGAGGGAATCCTGCGCCTGACCTACCTCGAGCGCGTCGATGCGCAGGATATCGAGTACGTTCCCGAAGTTTCCACGAACCTGAGCGACTGGGACGGCGGGCCCGGCCATGTGGAGGAGGTCGAAGTCGAGCCCGTAGCCGGGGGCGAGTTCAACGAGGTGACGGTTCAGGCCGTGCTGGACGAAGACGAGGAGCGGGCGTTCCTGCGAGTCAAGGTCATCCGGAATTGAGTACGTGGAAGCCCCAAGGCCGCGTCGGACTGATCAGTCCACGGTATGGGCTCTCTCCAAAGGAGAGATCTCCGGGGAGAGATGAAGGCAACGGCTCCGGTCAAGACAACAACCGCCGGTACGCGCGCACCGTTCCTTCGGGGTCCGGGTCGCAGAGGACGTCCGAAACCACTACGATCCGCCGGCCGCCGGCGGCGAGAACGTCGCGGATATTGTCGCGCTTGATGCCGCCGATCGCGAAAAAGGGGAGCGAGGGGTGCAGCCTGGCAACCGCGGGCACCAGCTCGAGGCCGACAAAACCGTAATCGGGCTTCGTGGGTGTGGCGAAAATCGGACCGACGGCGAAGTAGTCGAGGTGCGAGGCGTGGGCTATCGCCCTTTCCGCCTGCTCGATCGAATGGGTGGAGAGGCCGAGGAGGCGGTTCGAGCCCAGGCGGCGGCGGGCTTCCTCCACGGGAACGTCGTCCTGGCCGACGTGCAGCCCGAGGCCGGGGTACTCCAGGCAGAGATCGAGGTCGTCGTTGATAATGAGGTGAGGGGGCGGCGGGCCGGACGGATCCGGCTCAAAAAGGGGGAGGACCGCCTCCAGAAGCCGGCGGCGCTCGTCGCGGGTCTCGTTCTTGGCGCGGAGCTGGACGAGGTCCGCGCCGCCGGCGATCAGTTGACGGCAGGTTTCCTCCCAGCGGTCCGCGGCGACGTAGCCGGTGTCGAGAATGGCGTAGAAACGGGCTGGAGAAAGGTCCGGCATAGTACAGTACAATCCGGGAAAGAATCAACAGTGGTGAAAACAAGGATGCGAGCGAAAAAAGAGGAGACAGAAGGCTTGACCCTTTTAAGTTTAGTATCTAACCTTATTAACTTGACTTAAAAGCAAACGAACTGTTCCGTCGTGTATCCAACTCATTTGACTTGAAACACCTCGGGCGACGAGGCGGTGACGCCCCGGGCTCGAGAATCAGCAGGAGGAATTAATTGTGCGTGAATTCATATTTCTTGCCGTAGTGGCAATGGTCGTCGTTCCGGTTTTGCTGTGGAGCGGAGACGCATCGGAGCCGGTTGACGAAAACGCGGTCGGGGCCGAGCGTGCGGAGGCCGTTGCCAGGACCTGTGCCGCCTGTCACGGGACGAAAGGCGGATTCGAAACCGACATTCCCTCGCTCGCCGGGAAGCCCGAAGCGGTTCTTGAGGCGCAATTGCTGGCCTTCAAGCGTGATGAAATGCCCGGAGCCACGGTGATGCCCCGCCTGACGCGGGGCTATGAAGACGACGAACTCCGGGCGGTGGCGCGTTACTTCGCCTCGCTGGAAGCCAACTGAACAACCGCAGCAACCTGTTTAAGTTATGTCTGGAACATCTGTATCACGCCGCGAGGCATTGAAACGCATGGGGCTCCTGGGTGCCGGCACGCTGCTGGCCGCGGGCGGTCTGCGGGTTTATGCAGGCCGCCCGTCCCACGCACATGTCGCCGTGGTCGGCGGCGGGTTCGGCGGGGCGACTGCCGCCAAATACCTCAAGATCCTGAAGCCGGACCTCGACGTTACCCTGATCGAGCCCAACCGCCGCTACTACACCTGCCCGTTCACGAACCTGTACTTGGGCGGACTCCGGGACTTCGAGTCGCTCGGGCACGACTACCGGGAGCTGCAGGAGGATTACGGAGTGCGTGTGGTGCCTGATTTCGCGGAGGATGTCGACGTCGACGGGCGCCGGTTGAAACTGGCCGAAGGAAGCGAGATCGCCTGGGACCGTCTGATTCTGTCGCCGGGCATCGATTTCCGCTGGGGGGCGCTCGAAGGCTACGACGAGGCGGCCGCCGAGAAGGCGCCGCACGCCTGGAAAGCCGGCCCGCAAACCCACCTGCTCCGCCGGCAGCTCGAGGAGATGGAGGACGGGGGGACGTTTGTCCTGGTCGCTCCGGAGAATCCCTTTCGCTGCCCGCCCGGACCTTACGAACGGGTCAGTTTGATCGCGCACTACCTGAAAAGGAACAAACCCCGTTCCAAGGTGCTGCTCCTGGACTCGAAGGACAATTTTTCCAAACAGGGGCTTTTCATGGAAGGCTGGGAGGAGCATTACGGCGAGATGGTCGAATGGGTCGGACTTTCGAATGACGGCCGGGTAATCCGGGTGGACCCGGACCGGTTGGAGGTGGAGACGGAGTTCGGGACGATCCACCGGGCTTCCGTGCTCAACGTGGTGCCGCCCCAGAAAGCGGGGTTGATCGCGCACCGGGCCGGCGTGACCGATGAATCGGGATGGGTGCCCGTCGACCCGAACACTTTCCAATCGCGAAAAGCGCCCGGGGTCTACGTGATCGGGGACGCCACCGAGGCCGCCCCAATGCCGAAATCCGGCTTTGTCGCCAACAATCACGGCAAGGTAACCGCCGCCGCGGTGGTGGCCGATCTGGAAGAACGGGCGGTGCCGAAGCCTACCTGGGCCAATACGTGTTACAGTGTGATCGCACCGGAATGGGGCATCACGGTGGCCAACGTGTATGAAGTTCACGACGGGGAATTGCGTGAAGTTCCGGGATCCGGCGGAGTCAGCCCCTCCGGGGCGCCCGCGGACTTCCGGCGGAATGAGGCCCGTTACGCCGAAGCCTGGTATGCGGCCATATCCCAGGATGTCTGGGGAACCCGCCCGCCCGGGTGATCGTTCATGGAGGATTCGCTGACGCATGTGAACCAGGTTCTCTGGGGGGGCTTGGCCATCGGCCTGCTGTTCGGGGCGGTTGCCCAGCGCCTGGAATTTTGTCTGACCGGGGGTCTGCGCGAGTGGTGGCGGGACGGACAGCCCCGGCGCGCCGCGGCGTTTCTGCTCGCGGTGGCGGTGGCGGTGGCGGGAACGCAACTGGTCGCCGCCCTCGGAATCGTCGATCTCGGGGATTCTATTTATATGCAGCGGGGGTTCTCCTGGTTGCTCGTGCCGGCCGGGGGAGTGCTGTTCGGCTACGGAATGATGCTCGCCAGGGGATGCGGATCCCGGGCGCTCGTGCTGCTGGCCGACGGCAACCTGCGTTCGCTGGTGGTTCTCCTTTCGTTGGGGATTTCCGCATCGGCCGCCCTGACCGGGTTGCTGGCGTCGCAACGGTTGTCGCTGGTGGAAGCCACAACGGTCGCGCCCGAACTGCCGTCGCCCAGCCTTCCGGGTTTGTTTCAATCCTGGGGGGCCTCTCCGGGGCTCAGCCTCGCCGTGCCGGCGGCGGTTATCGTCCTGGCTCTTGCCGGGTACGCGCTCTTTCGGATGGGGTTGCGCCGTCACCCCTGGCAGGCGGGCGGAGCCATCGTGATCGGCTGCCTGCCGGTGGCGGGATGGATCGTAACCGGTTACTTCGGCGCCGATGATTTCGAGCCGGTCCGTCTCCAGAGTCTTACCTTCGTTGCGCCCGTCGGCGACGCCATCCAGTACCTTATGCTGTCGACCGGGCTCCAACTCGGGTTCGGGGTCACCGTGGTCGCCGGAGTCGTCCTGGGATCGCTGGCGACCTCGCTGGCGACCCGCAGTTTCGAGCTGCGGGGATTCAGAAGCCCGCAGGAGATCCTGCAGGCCGCGGGCGGCGGCTTCCTGATGGGAATCGGCGGGGCGCTCGCGCTCGGCTGCTCGATTGGGCAGGGGCTTACCGGCTTCGCCACCCTGGCGTTGCCGTCCTTCCTGGCGGCTGCCGGGATCCTCGGCGGGGCCTGGATCGCCGTGCGCGGCCCCCTGCGGGTGCGGGAACAATGAAATGGAGAGCCGGGTCAGTGCAGAAGTGAGCTTTTCCGTAGAGGCGGGTTTGAACATGAACAACAAGAACGATAAGAAACAAAGACTTCCCACGCCCGTACCGGAGAGCGGGCCGGCGAATCCCGGCCGGCGGCGCGCCCTGAGGCTCCTGGTCGCGGGCTTGGCGGGAGCGGCGTTGACGGGGAGGACGCCGGGATTGGCCAATAACCGCGGCAGCGCTGCCTGGGAGCGCATAGAGCCCGCCCGTGAACGGCTGAACGGGGCCACGCCGAAAGACGGGGCGATCAAACTGGATCTGCCGGGTGTGACCCAGGATGGCAGCGCCGTGCCGTTGACCGTCGAAATAGACAGTCCCATGAGTGAAGACGATTTTATTGAAGCGGTCTACCTCTATGCCGGAGGGAACCCCACGCCGGAGCTGCTCGACGTTTATCTGACGCCGTTAGTGGGGCGGGCCCGTTTTTCGACGCGGATCCGGCTGAACAAATCCCAGTCCGTGCTGGCCTTGGCGCGAACGAACCGTGGCGAATGGCTGGCCGGAGACCGTGAGGTCCGGGTCACCGTGAGCGGGTGCCTGAGCCGGGACGACACCTATGACTTCGACGCTGTGATGCGGACGCGGGTGCGCGTACCGGAGCGGTTGGAGCCGGGTCAAATCGGGGAGGTGCGGACATTGATCGATCATCCCATGGAGACCGGCCTGCGTGAGGACGGCGAGGGGCAACCGATTCCGGAGCGGATTATCAATGAGTTCCGGGCGGAGTTCAACGGGAAGTCCGTGCTGAAGGCACGCCTGTACCGTGCCATTTCGGCGAACCCATACCTGCGTTTCCCGATCGCGCCGAACGGCTCCGGTGAAGCGACCTTTCACTGGACTGAAGACACGGGTGAATCGGTCAGCGAGTCATTCAGGATGGAGACCGGATAAACCCGATTGCCGAATTTAGTTATCAGAGCTTTGACTGACGCTCGCTGTCCTTATCGCCGGATTCGCCCGCGCGTTCCGGGAGGATTCCGACTACCACAATATCAATGGTCCCGATCGATTCGATTCCGAGATTCTGTTTCACCACCTGGCTGATCTGTTCCTGAAGGTAGCCGGAAATGCTGCTGAGTTTGCCGTCGGAATTGAGACGGAGGCGGACATGGGTGTTGATGATCCCCCCCCGGGTGCTCACCTTTGCCTTGGCGCGGCCGACGTCGTTGACCCGTTCGCAGCATCCCTGTATCAGTTCCTGCAGGGCCTTGCGGGACACCGTGACGTGGCCGTTGTCGCTGTCGAAGGCCGGAATGGTGTCCGGCTGTCGCCGGGCCGACCAGACAGCGAGGAGAAGCAGAAGAACCAGGATCACGCCGGCACCGAGGCCGTAATAAAAAGGCGCCTCGGTGAAGATCGTCAGGGATTGGGTCGGGTCCGTTTCGGTCATAGGGCGGGTGGTTCGGCTCGGTTTCAATCGGTGGTCGGTGCCTTCGGCCAGGAGGCTTCGGGCGGTTTCGGACCGGTTTCCTCGGGGACCTTGACGCCGTCGATGACGACGTTGACGCGGGAAACCTTTTTCCCGGTCATCTGATTCAACCGGTCGCGAACGGCGAGCTGGACGTCGTAGGCGGTCTTGGCCAACTCGGCGCCGAACTCCATCAGCAGGCGGATTTCGATGACGTAGTAACCATGTTCGTCCTCGCTGACTTTGACGCCCCGGTCGGACTCCTTCTTGGAGAAAATCTCGGCGATCCCGTCCACAAAACTCCCGCCCACGGCGCAGACCCCGTTGATTTCGAGGGCTGCCAGGCGAACGATGCTGGCGATGACCGAGTGGTTGATCTTGATCTCGCCGAGAGAATTCGAGTCTTCGATGCTGTCGGGAATGGAGTCTTGGTTCGGCATGACGGGTGCGGGTGTTGGTTTATTTCAATAATAGGTCTGATGGCGACCGATGCAAGAACTCCTCGACGTATCCTGTGGTCGCCAGCCCCTGCCGAAAAACGGGATCGCTCATGATCGCCTTGGAAAACGGGATCGTGGTTTTGATGCCGCGGATCAGGTATTCGTTCAGGGCACGGTACATGCGGTCGATGGCCACGTTACGGTCGGCGCCGAACGTGATGAGCTTTCCGATCATGCTGTCGTAGTGAGAGGGGATGCGGTAACCCCCGTAGGCGTGCGAATCCACCCGCACCCCGTGTCCCCCCGGCGAATAGTAGAGGTCGATGACCCCCGGAGAAGGGGTGAAATTCCGGGCCGGGTCCTCGGCGTTGATGCGGCATTCGATCGCGTGCTTGGTGAATGTGACGTTGCGCTGGTCGAAACCGAGCTTTTCCCCAGACGCGATGCGAAGCTGTTCTTTGATGAGGTCGATCCCCGTCACTTCCTCGGTCACGGGGTGTTCGACCTGGATGCGGGTATTCATTTCGATGAAGAAATAATTGCCGTCCTTGTCGACCAGAAACTCGATGGTGCCGGCGTTCACGTAGTCTGCCGCCTGGGCCGCACGAACCGCGGCCCGGCCCATCTTCTTGCGAAGGTCGTGGGTGAGGAAGGGCGAGGGAGCTTCTTCGATCAGTTTCTGGTTGCGCCGCTGAACCGAGCAGTCGCGCTCGCCGAGATGAAGCACTTTGCCGTGGGAGTCGGCGAGAATCTGGAACTCGATGTGACGCGGGTTCTGAAGGAATTTCTCAATGTAAACCGAGGCGTTTCCGAAAACCTTCTCCGCCTCGTTCCGTGCCTGGTTGAATTCGCGCGCGAAGGTAACATCGTTGTGGGCGATGCGCATGCCGCGCCCGCCGCCGCCCGCAACCGCCTTGATGATGACCGGATACCCGATCTTCTTGGCGACCTTGAGGGCTTCCGATTCCGAATCAATCGGACCGTCGCTGCCCGGGGTGATCGGGACGCCGCCCTTGCGGACCGTCTCGCGGGCCGTGGCCTTGTCCCCCATCATCCTGATGGCCTTCGGACTGGGCCCGATGAACTTGATGTTACAGGTTTCGCACTGCTCGGCGAAATCCGCGTTCTCCGAGAGAAAACCATAGCCGGGATGAATCGCGTCGACATCGGCAATCTCGGCCGCACTGATGAGGCGGTCCGCCTTGAGATAGCTCTGGTTGCTCGGTGCCGGGCCGATGCAAATCGCTTCATCCGCCAGTTGTACGTGGAGCGATTCGACGTCCGCTTCTGAATACACAGCCAGGGATTTGATGCCGAGTTCCCGGCAGGCGCGGACGATGCGGAGCGCGATCTCCCCTCGGTTGGCGATGAGAACTTTCTGGATCATTAGTTATTGTGCTGGATGGGTGGGGCGCACACAGCGGGAACAGAGAAGGTTCTTCCCGGCCCGCCGTGCACACCGCGGTTTCGGTCCGAGGGTCAGTCCTGCTTGACCTTGAAGAGCGGCTCCCCGTACTCCACCGGCTGGCCGCTCTCGACCAGGATCTCGAGGAGGGTGCCTTTGACGTCGGCGTGGATCTCGTTCATCACCTTCATGGCCTCGATGATGCACACGACGGTCGATTCGGTCACCTTCTGGCCCGGTTCCACATAAGGGGGGCTTTCGGGGGAGGGGGACGGATAAAAGGTCCCCACCATCGGGGATTTGATGTAAAGCACCCCCTCTTCCTCTTTCTTGGGAGCTGCCGCCGCTGTGGGTTGAGGCGCCCCCAATTGTTCCGGCGAGGCTCCGGGCAGCCCGAGCGGATGCTGCCCGACTCCCGTCGAGGCGGTGATCTGTCCCGAAGGGCCCCGCCGAATCCGGAGCTTCAGATCCTTCTGCTCGATTTCGAGCTCGTTGAGATCCGACTCCTTCATCAAGTCGATAAGTTGCTTAACTTCTTTTAAGTCCAAGGTTTGGCCTTTCTGAAATGGATGGGTTGACGAGAGAATTCGATTCCGAGGCTCGAGCCGTGTTCATTGAAAACGGTAATTTTCTTAACAGGTGTGACGGATTCTTTTCAAATAAATTTGTTGGACAATCGGTTATGCAAAGGCGTGGCGCAATGCCAAAAACAGGGGAAACAGGGCGCCGCGCAGCAGGAAACACCGGCCGCCAGCCCCGGCACGGTGGGGTTCCTGCGGGAGGTCGGCCGGTACCACGAAAAAGACGCACTCCCTTTGGCCCCTAAAAACTCGTTCGTTGCGGTCGCGGGGCGCCGGGTCGTTCCCGGAAAGCCGTGGGAACCGCCCGTTCCGCGCCAAACAGCGAACCTGCGGCCCGCTACGGGAAATTTTTTAAAAAAGGGCTTGCCAAACGAAGGCCGGCGGACAAATTTCATTATCTCTCTGCTGAGAAGGCGGAGGTAAAGGGTTCGGTTCCGATCCTGAAAAAAAGCATTTTTTTCAAAAAAGGTATTGACCGGATCCGTCAGCTTTGTTCTATTTATCGTCTTTCCCTGATGGGAAGCAGCAGTTCTTTGAAATTTAATTTGTGCGATTGATCGGGACCCCCGATCATATCAATTATTTAAGACAGTAGTTCGTGAATCAATGGATTCAGAACTTCTCTGATAAGTTATTATCGGAGAGTTTGATCCTGGCTCAGAATGAACGCTGGCGGCGTGGTTAAGACATGCAAGTCGAACGGGATCTCCTGAAGGGTAACCGGATGGAGTGAGAGTGGCGAACGGGTGCGTAAC
>PWMU01000032.1 GCA_003558065.1 Opitutia bacterium
CCGAAAACTTGATGCAGGGAAGTATAAGGAAGTATAAACCACGGAAAGCTGAATGAATGAGAAGTGATTTTAAAGTGAGCAATCAGGATTATCCGGTTCTTGGGAGGGCCGCCCGAATCGACCGGAACAGCGGTTCGAACGAGCCTGGCCGTTTTATTCCGAAGGTGCTGGTGACCACTGGGGTATCCATCGCGGCCTGGGCCGGTATGCTCCTGGCGGGCAATCAGGATCTGGTGGAGAATTCGCCCTTTATTCCCGAAGATTTTGAGCATCCCGATGAGCAGGAGCCCGAAGAAGAGGAGCCTGAGCCGGAGCCTGAGCCCGAGGACGATCCGCTGGATGACCTCGAGTTGCGAGGGATCACCGTGTTGCGGAATCAACCGTATTTCAGCCTTTATGACCCGGAACAGGAAATCAGCTTTTGGGTCGGTGTCGACCAGACCGAAGAGGGGTACACTCTCCTTGATTACGAAAGCTCGTCGGATTCGGTCCGCGTAGCCCGCGGTGAGCGGGAACGTTCAATCGTCTTGAACGAGTCGGAAGTCCGCGAGCTGTCATCCGACGAAGCGGCACGCTCCCGGGAGGACCGGCAGGAACAGCAGGCCGGGGTGAGTGATCAGGTCGAGGGCGTGGAGATTGTCCGCGGAGGCGATTCCGGCGACCAGCTCGAGTCTCCGGAGAGACCCGCTGAGCCCGAGGAAGACGAGCCGAGCCGGGAGTCGGACGGGGAAGAGGAAGCTGCCACCCCGGCGGAAGACGCTCAACCCTCCGAAGAACGCCTCCGGGAGGCGGCCGAGGAGCTGCGCCGCCGGCGCGCTTTACGCCAGGGCGGGAACTGAGTGCACCCGTGCGCTTGAGTGAAGGTTTCAAAAGAATAGAGCGGGCGGGAGCTTGACCCCGGTGGCCGCCGGGCCTCAAATGCGGGCAGCATGGAGATTGCGAGTGCCACTGAACGGATGACCGTGCGCGCGGGAACGCGGCATGGCCTTTTATTGCTTTCACTTGTCTCGGTCTTCCTGTCGGATTCCGCAGCCGTGTTCGCAGGCGATGAAGCCTGGCGCAGCGAGCTGTATCCGGAGGACTGGATTTCCCCGCACGAGAGGGAGGACCTGTCGTTTGTTGACGACCGGTTTATCCAGGATTTTTCGTATGCCGGCTATCACCGCGGCGAGCGGCCGTTGCCCGACGAGCTGTCGCCGGTGATTGACGTGGTGCTGGATTATGAAGCGGATCCGGGCGGTGAAACCGACGCCACCCGTGCGATCCAGGACGTGATCGACGCCGTCGGGGAGAAGGGAGGGGGCGTGGTTTACCTTCCGGCCGGGACTTACCGGCTGTCACGGCGCGAGGGTGAAACGTACTGCCTGTTGATCCGCCACTCGGGGGTGGTGCTGCGGGGAGCCGGCGAGGACAGGACTTTTCTCGTCAATGATTCGGTGGAAATGCGCGGGAGTTCCGTGATTCTTGCACGGCCCGAAGGCAGCCGCGGATTCCGGTCAGTCGATGGCGAACCGATATCGCTTGCGCGGGATTACCCCGGACCCGCGAAGGAGATCGAACTCGAGGATACGGGCGACCTGGAGGAAGGCGAATGGATCGCCGTGCACAACCCGTTTACCGACCGACCCTCGGACGAAGGGTCGTTTGTTGAAGACCTGCTGATGACCGAGGACGAGTACGGTTCATGGATCGGCGACGCGGAGCATCTTTACGGCCCCGTGTTCTACCGTCGGATAACCGGTATTGACCGGGACAATAAACTCCTTCGCCTGGACGCTCCGACGCGGTGGTATTTGCTGCGGCGCGACGGCGCCCGGGTTTACCGGGCCGGGGCATTTCTGGAGGAGGTTGGGCTGGAGCACTTGGCCATCGCCAACCGCAGGCACCCCGGAAGTGATTGGGGGGTGCACGATTACCGGGAGGAAGGGACGCCCGGTTACGACGTTCATTCGTCGTGGTTGATCCAGTTTGATTCGGTGCGGAATTCCTGGATGCGCGCGGTTCATTCCTACGACCCGGGCAACGACAATGACGCCCATTTGCTCTCCAACGGTGTGCTCCTTCGGGAGACACGCGGCGTGACCCTGCGGGATCTTCGGATCGGCCGCGCCCAGTACGGCGGCGCGGGAGGCAACGGCTACATGATCCGGATGAATGATGCGAACGAAAATCTGCTCCGTAACTGTTTCGTGCACCATTCCCGTCACGGATTCGTCTTCTGGGGGATGTCGAGCACCGGCAACGTGATCCACCGGGGGGTCGACGAAACCACCCATTACCAGGCGGGAGATACGGGGGAGAGTCATCCGATAGGGGGACGGGGAAGCGACCATCACGGGCGTTTCAGCGCCTCGAACCTGGTCGATCACGGCACCGGCCGCGATTCGTATTTTGAAGCGGTATTCCGGGGGAGAATAGCGGCCCCAGTCGCTCCTCACGGCCAGACCGCCTCCCAATCGGTCTTCTGGAACACGGCCGGGGAGGGCCAGGACTATCCTTACGCGGTGCGTACCGAACAGTTTGGCTGGGGGTACGCCATCGGTACCCGGGGGGAGAATCAGGAGGTTGTGACCCGAACGGGGAGGGCGGGAGCGGAATCGCGGACCAGGCCGGCGGACCACGTCGAAGGCGAGGGCCGAGGCGATTCCCTGGAACCGGCGTCCTTGTACCGCGATCAACTGAGACTGCGTTTCGCCCGCAGGTGAGGTGTCCGGTGTTTCCGATCCGGGAGGTTATTCGACATACCGCATCTGGACCGAATCTACGAAGCGTTCGTTCACCACGATGTTGCTGACGACGACCAGTTTGTCGCCTTTCTGGACTTTGCCCTGGCCAGCCAGAATCTCCAGGGCTTTACCGACCATGATTTCCGGATCCGAATGAAATTCGAGGTGGTAGGGTTCGACGCCCCAGTGGAGCCGGAGCTGGCGAAGAGTCGGTTCGGAGCCGCTGAAAGCGAAAATGGGCGAGCGGTGGGGCCGCAGGGCCGACAACATGGCGGCCATCTGGCCGCGGCGCGTGAATACCAGGAGTCCGGCGCTATCCAGTTCGTTGGCCATTACGACCGCGGAGCGGAGCATCCGGGCCTTGTCGGTCGTCAAGTCAATCCCGCCGGCGAAACCGGCGCCTCCCGACAGTTCGATCCGGCGTGCGATCCGGTCGAGCACTTCCACGCATTCCAAAGGGTACCTGCCGACAGTCGTTTCACCGGAGAGCATCATGCAGTCGCCCTGTTCGTAGGCTGCGTTGGCGACGTCGGTGATTTCCGCGCGGGTCGGCAGCGGGACCTGGATCATGGATTCAAGCATGTGTGTCGCGATGATGACCGGTTTTCCCAGGTGGAGGCAGGTTTTCACGGCACGGCGTTGAATGATAGGAAGCTCCTCATAGGGGCACTCGATCCCCAGGTCGCCCCGCGCCACCATCAACGCATCGCTCTCTTCAATGATCTCATCAAGATTGCTGATGGCGAGCTGATCTTCAATTTTGGCAACAATCCCGGCTTCGCATTGGTTTTCCTTGAGGAGTTTGCGAAGCAGGAGGATATCGCTTTTCTCCCGGACAAACGAAAGGGCGAAAAAGTCGATTCCCTCTTCAATGCCCA